>NCDY01000010.1:27067-48273 GCA_002280405.1 Rhodobacterales bacterium 32-66-9
CGAAGAGGTCGAGGGCCTGGTCAAGCGCGCGACAGAGGCGATGGGGTCGGTCGACATCCTGGTCAACAACGCCGGGATCACCCGGGACGGGCTGGCGATGCGGATGTCGGATGACGACTGGCAGTCGGTGATCGACGTCAACCTCACCGCTGCCTTCCGGCTCTGCCGTGCGGCGATCCGGGGAATGATGAAGGCGCGCTGGGGGCGGATCGTCAACATCTCTTCGGTCGTGGGCCGGGCCGGGAATGCGGGGCAGGCGAATTATGCCGCCTCCAAGGGGGGGCTCGTCGCCCTGTCGAAATCGCTGGCCGAAGAGGTCGCAAGCCGCGGGATCACGGTGAACTGCGTGGCCCCCGGCTTCATCGAGACCGCGATGACCGAAAAGCTGACCGATGCACAGCGCGCAACGATTCTGGCCTCGGTTCCCGCAGGTCGCATGGGCTCGCCGCAGGAAATCGCCGCCGCCGTGCTTTACCTTGCCTCGCAGGAAGCCGCCTATGTCACCGGCGCCACGCTGCATGTGAATGGCGGGATGGACATGGTCTGACGCGCGCAGGCGCAAGTCAGGTTAAAGCGTTTGCCATGGGCGCGGACCCTTGCTATAGGCGCGCTGGATTGAACGCCCGCAATGGGCAAAGTGAAAAGGGCCGGGAGCGTCCCCTGCCACAGATAGAGGAACGGACATGAGCGACATCGCTGATCGCGTGAAGAAGATCGTCGTCGAGCATCTGGGCGTCGAGGGTGACAAGGTCACTGAATCGGCCTCGTTCATCGACGACCTCGGAGCGGATTCGCTTGACACCGTCGAGCTGGTCATGGCCTTCGAGGAAGAGTTCGGGATCGAGATCCCGGATGACGCCGCCGAAACGATCCAGACTTTCGGCGACGCGGTGAAGTTTATCTCGGAAGCCGCCTGATCCTTCATCGTCCTTTCCGGGACCGCGGGGCACCCTTCGGGGTGCCTTTTGCGTTTTGGCGTCTATACTGGTCCGATCCTCCAGCCGAAAAGGACAGGCCATGGCGTTCCCAGATTTCTTTCGCGCCTTCCCGGCCCTCGACGTGCCGTTTCCCGACGATGTGGTTGGCACGCAGGCCATCCGGTCGGACCAGGGCCTCGCGGTCTTCTTCACCTTCTACCGCGACATGGCGTTGCCGATGCACGCGCATGGTGCCCAGTGGGGCACCGTCGTCGAAGGCGAGATCACCTTCACCATCGGCGAGGATACCCGCATCTATCGGCCGGGGGACAGCTACAGCATCCCGGCAGGCGTCCGGCATGGCGCGAAGATCAAGGCGGGGACCCGGGTGATCGACGTGTTCCAGGAAGCCGACCGATACCCCATCCGCGCCTGACGCCGGCTGCGACGGCGGCGCGCGCTTGCCGAAGCCGATCGGTGCCGCCCGCGCCGCACTATCTTGGCAGGTCACTGTGCTTGCGACGACGAAGGATGGCCCTGACCGGCAACGGCGCTCTCGGCTTGCTGTTCGGCGCGTCGGGCGTCGATATCTTCATGGGCATCCCGCGCTGCCGGGAGCGGTCGCGCCTGGCGGTGCAGATGGCATTGATCGGCGCGGACGCCTGCACGCCCTCGCTCTCTGTGGGCTTCCACCGCGCAGGCGGACCGGCGGCGACCCGGGCGGCGGTCGCGGCGCAGCTTCAGGCCGCCGTGATGGACATGCTTGCGCGGCAGGGAGGACGGTTAAGCCTTCCTGAATGCGCGCAGCCAAAGCTTTTGATTTTGTTGCGCCAGAAAGAGCCACCACGCGTGGCGGGGTCTGCCCCCCGCCGATGACGCCGCCCCAAGGTTGCGCGGCCAAGGGGGGCCGTGTATCACCCGCGAAAGCCTGATCTTGAGGGAGAAGAGAATGCGGCGTGTCGTGGTCACCGGTCTTGGGATGGTCACCCCCCTTGCCTGCGGGGTCGAGGAGACCTGGTCCCGCCTGCTGGCCGGACAATCCGGGGCCGGAACCATCACCCGCTTCGACAGCGCGAACGTCGTGACCCAGTATGCCTGCGAGGTGCCGATGGGCGACGGCTCGGACGGCACCTTCAACCCTGACGACTGGATGGAGCCGAAAGAGCAGCGCAAGGTCGATGACTTCATCATCTTCGGTATGGCCGCCGCCGTGCAGGCCGTGCGGGATGCCGGGTGGGAGAACCCCTCCGAGGACGAGAAGCTGCGGACCGGGGTCATGATCGGCTCCGGGATCGGGGGCCTCAATTCCATCGCCGAGACGGCGGTGCTGATCAAGGAGAAGGGGCCAAAGCGGGTCTCGCCGTTCTTCATCCCCGGCGCGCTGATCAACCTCGTCTCGGGGCAGGTCTCGATCCGCTTCGGCTTCAAGGGGCCGAACCATGCGGTGGTCACGGCCTGTTCCACCGGCGCGCATGCGATCGGCGACGCCGCGCGGCTGATCATGTGGGGCGATGCCGACGTGATGCTGGCGGGCGGGGCGGAGAGCCCGATCTCAGAGATCGGCATCGCTGGCTTCAACGCCTGCAAGGCCCTGTCGACCAAGCGCGCCGACGAGCCACAGAAGGCCAGCCGTCCCTATGACGCGGACCGCGACGGGTTCGTGATGGGCGAGGGGGCCGGCGTCGTGGTGCTGGAGGAGTACGAGCACGCAAAGGCGCGGGGCGCGAAGATTTATGCCGAGGTGCTGGGCTATGGCCTTTCGGGCGACGCCTACCACATCACCGCGCCGTCCGAGGACGGGGACGGCGGTTATCGCAGCATGGCGGCGGCGCTGAAGCGGGCGGGACTGCAGGCAAAGGACATCGACTACATCAACGCCCACGGGACCTCGACGATGGCCGACACCATCGAACTGGGCGCGGTGGAGCGGCTTCTTGGCGATCATGCCCCGAGGGCGACGATGTCTTCGACGAAGTCGTCGATCGGGCACCTGCTGGGAGCGGCAGGGGCGGTCGAAGCGATCTTCTGCGTGCTCGCGATCCGGGATCAGGTTGCACCCCCGACGATCAACCTCGACACGCCGGCTGTGACGCCGAAGGTCGATCTTGCGCCCAACAAGTCGGTTCGCCGCAAGATCGACGTGGCGCTGTCGAACAGCTTCGGCTTTGGCGGCACGAACGCAAGCCTTGTCTTTGGCAAGGTGCGCTGACCGATGTGGCGCTCCATCGCCTCGAACGCGCTGACGCTGTTCATCGTGATCCTGATCGCGCTTGCGGCCCTGGTCGCCTGGGGGCGGAACGCGTTTTTTGCGGCTGGACCCCTGGGCGCGCCGATCTGCCTGGAGATTGAGCGGGGGGCCAGCCTGTCGGCCGTCAGCCGAAACCTGGAGGAACGCGGCGCGATCACGGATGCGCGGATCTTCCGGATCGGGGCGGAATATTCCGATCAGGCGGGCGACCTGAAGTTCGGCAGTTACATGATCCCGGCCGGGGCAAGCATGTCGCAAGTGCTGGAAGCAATCACCTCGACCGGGCGATCAACCTGCGGGCGCGATCTGAACTTCAGGATCGGGATCGCCCAGTCCGATGTGGTGCTGAGCGAGCTGGACCTTGGCAGCAACCGCTACACCGAAGTGGCGCGGTTCGACGCCGGCGTCGACCCGCTGCCGCCGGCCTATCTGGCGGCGGTGGACGACCCGGCACTGGTGCTCCGGATCACGGTCGCCGAAGGCGTGACCAGCTGGCAGATCGTGGATGGGCTGAAGAAGGCGGACTTTCTGCAGGGGGCGCTGGAGAGCGTGCCGCCGGAGGGCAGTCTCGCCCCCGGAAGCTATGAGGTCCAACGCGGAACGGAACGCGGTGCAATCATTGCCCAGATGACCGAGAAGCAGGCCGCGATCCTTGCGGAGGCTTGGGCTGCCCGCGCCGAAGGTCTGCCCTACGACACGCCGGAAAAGGCGCTGATCATGGCCTCGATCATCGAGAAGGAAACCGGCATCGCCGAGGAGCGCGGCCGGGTGGCGAGCGTGTTCATCAACCGGATGCGACAGGGGATGCGGCTGCAGACCGACCCGACGGTGATCTACGGCATCACCAAGGGTGAGGGGGTCCTTGGCCGGGGCCTGCGGCAAAGCGAGCTGCGGCGGGAAACGCCCTACAACACCTATGTGATCGCCGGGTTGCCTCCGACCCCGATTGCAAATCCCGGGGCCGAGGCGATCAAGGCGGCGGTGAACCCGGACAGCACGGATTATCTGTTCTTCGTCGCCGATGGCACTGGCGGCCACGCCTTTGCCAAGACTTTGGAAGAGCACAACAAGAACGTTGCGCGCTGGCGGGCGATCGAGGCCGAGCGGGGCGTCGAGGGCGAAACCGGCGTCCAGGGGGAGTGACAGTTAACGAGACGTAAAGCTGACGTTCGGCAAGCCATTGATCTTGCTGCGTTTTAACTTGACTCGCCGCGCGGTCTGATGTAGACATCGTGGCATGCTAGAAGAAGTGTCGAAGCGGCCCGGGGTGTTTCCCCGCAGGCCGCTTTTTCATTTCCTTCGTGCGGGGGGCAGCATGAGGGGTCGCGGTCTGGAATGACAGTGAGGTTTACCGGAGACGTGCCCACGCCAGAAGATGTTCTGGGGAGCGCGGAAAGGCTTTACGGCATGGCAGTGGTGGAGCTGGAACGCACCATCGACGCAATCAATGCCGGGGAATTCAATTAGGTAAAGGCAGCGCAGGCGGCGATCCGCGAACTTCGCGCGACTGCGCTGACGGTGTTGCAGGAAAGGGGCAAAGTTGACCAACTCCGCAAACAGATCGCCGGCCACATCGGAGCCGGGGGGGCACTCGACCTTGACGAGGCCCGAGCTGAAATCGGGCGCCGCCTGGCTTGCCTCCGCAACGCCGGAGGAGGTGGATGAGTTCCTGGGGGGATTGAGCCAGAACGCCTTGCTGGCGTTGCCATGGGTGTTCGAGTTCTGGGCGCTGCCGCATCAGTTGCCGCCCCGGGGGGCCTGGAAGACCTGGGTCATCATGGGCGGGCGCGGTGCCGGCAAGACGCGGGCGGGGTCGGAATGGGTGCGCGCCCAAGTCGAGGGCGCGGGGCCGTCTGATCCCGGTCGGGCGCGGCGGGTGGCGCTGGTGGGCGAGACGATTGACCAGGTGCGCGATGTGATGGTCTTGGGCGAGAGCGGAATTGTGGCCTGCTCACCCCCGGACCGGAAGCCGCAGTGGCAGGCGTCGAAGGGGCAGCTTTTGTGGCCGAACGGGGCGATTGCTCAGGTCTTTTCGGCGCATGAGCCCGAGGCGATGCGGGGACCGCAGTTCGACGCGGCCTGGGCGGATGAGCTGGGCAAGTGGAAGAAGGGGTCAGAGGCCTGGGACCAGTTGCAGTTCGCGCTGCGGCTGGGGCGGAACCCGCAGGCGGTGGTCACGACGACTCCGCGCAATGTGGGTGTGCTGAAGGCGATCCTGAAGAATCCGTCGTCGGTGGTGACGCACGCGCCGACCGAAGCGAACCGGGCCTACCTGGCAGAGAGTTTCCTGGCCGAGGTGCAGGCGCGCTATGGCGGGACGAAGTTCGGGCGGCAGGAGCTTGATGGCGTCCTGATCGAGGAGGCGGACGGGGCCTTGTGGTCATCTGCCATGCTTGAGGCGGCGCGGGTGAATGAGGTGCCGGTGTTCAACCGGGTGGTAGTGGCGGTCGACCCGCCGGTGACGTCGATGAAGTCGAGCGACGCGTGCGGGATCATCGTCGTCGGCGCGGACACGCGGGGCGAGCCGAAAGACTGGCGCGCGGTGGTGCTGGAGGATGCCTCGGTCAAGGGGGCGACCCCGGAAGGCTGGGCGCGGGCGGCGCTGGCGGCGATGGAGCGGCATGGGGCCGATCGGCTGGTGGCCGAGGTCAACCAGGGCGGCGACCTGGTGGAGCGGCTGGTGCGGATGATCGACCCGCTGGTGCCGTATCGGGGCGTCCACGCGACGCGGTCGAAGATGCTGCGCGCCGAGCCGGTGGCGGCCTTGTACGAGCAGGGTCGGGTGCGCCATGTCCGGGGCCTTGGGGCGTTGGAAGAGCAGATGGGCAAGATGACGGCGGTGGGCTGGCAGGGGTCGGGCTCGCCTGACCGGCTGGATGCGCTGGTCTGGGCGTTGACCGACCTGATGCTGGGGGCGTTGCAGGTCGGGCGACCCAGCGTTCGGTCGCTTTAGACGATCTACGGCAATAGGCGGTCATATGGCCGGGCGCATCAGGCAGCCCGGGACAGGTCCGGCGCTGCCCGGGGCATGAAGGAGCGCGAGATGGTGTTCGATTTTCTGCGGAAGGCGCCGGCAGAGGCGGTTCCGGAACGCAAGGCCAGTGCGGTCGGCCGGGTGATCGCCTGGGGCAATGCGGGTCGCGTGGCCTGGAGCCCGCGCGATGTCGGCAGCCTGATCCGGACCGGATTTCAGGGGAACCCGGTCGGCTTCCGCGTGGTGCGGCTGATCGCAGAAGCTGCGGCAGCGTTGCCGCTGGTGTGCCAGACTGCGATGGAGCGGTTCGAGGCCCATCCGGTGCTGGACCTGATCAGCCGCCCGAATGGCGCTCAGGGCCGGGCGGAGTTTCTGGAGGCGGTCTATGGGTATCTCCTGCTGGCAGGGAATGCCTATGTCGAGGCGGTGCCGGGTGTTGACGCGGTACCGGGCGAGTTGCATGTGCTGCGGTCGGACCGGATGAACCTGGTGCCGGGGGCGGACGGCTGGCCGGTGGCCTATGACTACACCGTCAGCGGGCGGACGCATCGCTATGACGTGACGGGGCCGCTGAGCCCGATCTGCCATCTGAAGACCTTTCACCCGCAGGACGACCATTACGGCTTTTCGCCGATGCAGGCGGCGGCGGTGGCGGTCGATGTGCACAACTCTGCGTCGAGCTGGTCGAAGGCTCTGCTGGACAATGCGGCGCGGCCTTCGGGGGCGATCGTCTACAAGGGCGCGGACGGGGGGGCCGGACTGTCGTCGGACCAGTACGACCGGCTGGTCAGCGAGATGGAGGCGCATCATCAGGGGGCCCGCAATGCGGGGCGACCGATGCTGCTGGAAGGGGGCCTGGACTGGAAACCGATGGGGTTCTCGCCTTCGGACATGGAGTTCCAGAAGACCAAGGAAGCGGCGGCGCGGGAGATCGCGATTGCCTTCGGCGTGCCGCCGATGCTGCTGGGGATCCCGGGGGATGCGACCTACTCGAATTATCAGGAGGCCAACCGGGCCTTCTATCGGCTGACGGTGCTGCCGCTGGCGACGAAGGTGATGGCGGACCTCGCGCACTGGCTGTCGCGGTTCGCGGGCGAGGCGGTGGATCTGAAGCCGGACCTGGATCAGGTGCCCGCGCTGGCCAGCGAGCGCGATCAGCAATGGGCGCGGGTTGCGGCGGCGGAGTTCCTGACCACAGCGGAGAAGCGGATGCTTTTGGGTCTGCCGAAGCTGGCGGAGGAGGCATGACAGCGCGGCGGGCCGAGGGCGGGTCACGGTTCCTTTATGACAGCTTCGACGCCGCCGCCGCGCGGATCGAGGCGAACGAGCGCGTGGCGGACGAACGATGGTCGGGCCTGGAATACCGGTTGGGGCTGATCGAGGCGACTCTGGAGCGGCTGGAGAAACGGATCTGGGTCGGCGTCTACGGTGTGGCGGCGTTCCTGTTGGCGCAGATGGCCGAGACGGTCATCCAGGCAGCGATGAGGTGAGGCGATGAAAGAATATGGGGCACCGGAGCGCAAGTTCCAGCAGGCCGAAGCGAGCCTTGTGGTGACGGAAGGCCATGTGGTCGAGGGCTATGCGTCCCTCTTCGGCAAGACCGACCAGGGCGGCGACATCGTGCAGAAGGGCGCTTATGCGGCGAGCCTGAAGCGGCTGGCTGGTCGCGGTGGTCGGGTCAAGATGCTGTGGCAGCACGATCCGGGCCAGCCGATCGGCGTCTGGGACGAGGTGCGCGAGGATGCGACGGGCCTTTGGGTCAAGGGTCGCATCCTGACCGAGGTGGAGCGCGGCCGCGAGGTTGCGGCACTGCTGGCCGCCGGAGCCATCGACGGGTTGTCCATCGGCTACCGCACGGTCAAGGCGGAACGTGACGGCATGGGCAAGCGCCTGCTGTCGGAGCTGGAGCTCTGGGAGGTCTCGCTGGTGACTTTCCCGATGCTTCCCGAGGCGCGGGTCGCGGCCAAGGCGGATGCCCTGGACAGCGACTGGCGCGACATGGCGGCGGTCTTCGAGGACGCGCGCCGCAGTCTGGCCGGGCGATAGCGCGGCGTCCCACTGACAAGAGAAGGATGACGAGATGACCGAGACGAAGGCTCGGGCCGGGGAAGATGTGTCCTCGGTCCACTCTCCGGCTGCGGAGGCAAAGGCCGCCATGGCGGGTTTCCTGAAAGAATTCAGCACCTTTCAGGACGAAGTGAAATCCACGCTGAAACATCAGGAAGAGCGACTGACCATGCTGAACGCAAAGACGATGTCCTATGGCCGCCCGGCGCTTTCGGCCCGTGCGGAGAACGCCTATCTGCGGTCGGGCGATGACGACGGCCTGCGCGGCCTGACCCTGGAAGGCAAGGCGATGTCGACCGCCGTGGCTGCCGACGGCGGCTATCTGGTCGATCCGCAGACCGCAGACCGCATCCGGTCGATGCTGTTCGCGACGTCGTCGCTGCGGTCGATCGCCAACGTCGTGCAGGTCGAGGCGACCTCGTTCGACGTGCTGGTCGACCGGTCGGAAGTGGGCTCGGGCTGGGCGACCGAAGTGGCGGCGACGACCGAGACGGCGACCCCGGTGATCGAGCGCATCTCGATCAAGCTGCACGAGCTGGCGGCGATGCCGAAAGCCTCGCAGCGTCTTCTGGATGACAGCGCTTTCGACGTCGAGGGCTGGCTGGCCGAGAAGATCGCCACGCGCTTCATCCGGGCGGAGGCTGCGGCATTCATCAACGGTGACGGCATCGACAAGCCGAAGGGCATCTTGCTGCCGACCAAGGTTGCGGATGCGACCTGGACCTGGGGCAACATCGGCTATGTGCCGACCGGTGCTGCGGCCGACTTTGCCACCACCAACCCGGCGGACTGCATCATCAACCTGGTCTATGCGCTGGGCGCGGATTACCGGGCGAACGGTGCCTTCCTGATGAACTCGAAAACCGTTGGCGCCGTGCGCAAGATGCGGGACGCCGATGGCCGTTTCCTGTGGTCGGACGGGCTTGCGGCGGGCGAGCCTGCGCGGCTGATGGGCTATCCCGTGGTGGTGTCCGAGGACATGCCCGACATCGCGGCAAATGCCTACGCCATCGCGTTCGGCGATTTCCGCTCGGCCTATACCATCGCGGAACGACCGGACCTGCGGATCCTCCGCGACCCGTTCTCGGCCAAGCCGAACGTCCTGTTCTACGCCAACAAGCGGGTGGGCGGGGACATCACCGACTTTGCCGCGGTCAAGCTGCTGAAAATCGCGGTGTCGTGACAATCCGGCCCGGTCCCCCGGCGGGGCCGGGCCAATCCCCGTGCCTGCGAAATCCCATCAGGCCCGGTTCCGGGCGGAGATTGACCCATGATGTTGACGGAAACGACCCCGGTGCCTTCGCTGGCTTTGCCGGTGGAAGAGATGAAGGACCATCTGCGGATGGGATCCGGCTTTGCCGATGACGGGCTGCAGGACGGTCTGATCGAAGCCTATCTTCGCGCTGCCATGGCGGCGATCGAGGGCAGGATCGGCAAGATGCTGTTCCAGCGCCGGTTCCTTTGGGTTCTGGAGTGCTGGCGCGACGCGGAACAGGCTTTGCCCGTGGCTCCGGTCGTCGACGTGGTCAGCGTCACGCTGGTCGATGCTGAGGCGGGCGAGGTGGTGATGCCGGCGGGCGCCTACCGGCTTATCCCTGACCTGCATCGGCCGCGGCTGGCTGGGAAGGGGGCGTCGCTGCCCACGATCCCGAGCGAAGGGTTGGTGAAGGTCGTCTTCGATGCAGGTTTTGGCACGGCCTGGACGGATATCCCGGTCGATCTGCGTCAGGCGGTGCTGCTGCTTGCGGGAGAATATTACGAGCATCGCCATGATGACGCTGCCCAGGCAGCCGGGCTGCCGTTTGGCGTCGTGACCCTGATCGAGCGCTGGCGGACCGTGCGCATCTTGGGCGGGGGCAAGACATGAACGCGCCCCATCTGAACCGGGCGCTGGTGCTGGAGGGGGTCGAGCGGACCCCGGATGGCGCAGGGGGCTTTACCGAGGCCTGGACGGCGCTGGGCACTTTGTGGGCCGAGGTTCTGCCAGGGTCCGGCAGCGACACCTTGGGCGAGGAACGGATGCTGTCGGCGGTGCCCTACCGGATCACGGTTCGAGGCGCACCAACGGGGTCGCCGTCCCGCCCCACGGCCGGGCAGCGGTTCCGGGAAGGAACGCGGCTGTTCCTGATCCAGGCGGTGACGGAACGCGACCAGTTCGGCCGTTACCTTACCTGTTTCGCCCGAGAGGAGGTGCCGAAATGAGCTACAGTGCAGCACCCGCCTTGCAGACGGCGGTATACCAGCGGCTGGCGGGCTGGCCCGCGCTGACGGGGGCGGCGATCTATGACGCGGTGCCACCGAATGTGACGGGGACCTTCGTGCTGATCGGCCCCGAGGAGGCGCGCGACCAGTCCGACAAGTCCGGCGCGGGGGCCGAGCATCAGATGGTGATCAGCGTGATCACCGACGCGACCGGGTTCCTGTCGATCAAGACGATCGCCGCGAACATCTCGGACGCGCTGATCGGTGCGCCCCTGACGCTGGCGCGGGGGACGCTGGTTAACCTTCTGTTCCTGCGGGCCACTGCCCGGCGGATCGAAGAGGGGGAAATCCGGCGGATCGATCTGACTTTCCGGGCGCGGATTCAACTCTGACGCCCCCCTTACACCTTTCTAACGGAGAGCGAACATGGCTGTGCAAAGCGGCAGGGATCTGCTGATCAAGATCGACCAGACGGGGGACGGCCAGTTCGTCACCATCGCCGGGCTTCGGGCCACACGGATCAGCTTCAACACGGAATCGGTGGATGTCACCAGCCTGGAAAGCCAGGGCGGGTGGCGCGAGCTTTTGGCGGGTGCCGGGGTGAAGTCGGCGGCGATCTCGGGGTCGGGTGTGTTCCGCGACGAGAACACGGACGAGCGCGCGCGCCAGGTGTTCTTCACCGGCGAGATCCCGGAATTCCAGGTGGTGATCCCGAGCTTTGGTATCATCGAGGGACCGTTCCAGATCACCTCGATCGAGTATTCGGGCAACTACAATGACGAGGCGAGCTACGAGATGGCAATGGCCTCGGCTGGTGCCCTGACCTTTACGGCGCTGTGATGGCGAACCCCTGGGCGGGCGAGGTGGCGATTGTGCTCGACGGGCAGCGCCATCTGGCGAAGCTGACTCTGGGCGCGCTGGCCGAGCTGGAGGAGGCGCTGGAGTCCGGGTCGCTTGTAGACCTGGTACAGCGCTTTGAAGAGCGTCGGTTCTCGACGCGCGACGTGCTTGCGCTGATCGTGGCGGGGCTGCGGGGCGGAGGCTGGCAAGGGCAGGCTTCGGATCTTCTGCGCGTCGAGATCGGCGGCGGACCGGTCGAGGCGGCGCGGGCGGCAGCGGAACTCTTGGCGCGCGCCTTCGCCTTGCCTGGCGAGTCATGAGTGCCATCGACTGGCGCGGCCTCATGCAGGCGGGTCTGCACGGGCTTGGCCTGGAACCGGCGGTTTTCTGGCGGCTGACGCCGGTCGAACTGAAAATCATGCTGGGGCGGGAGGGACTGGTCCCGCCCCTGACACGCGCGCGGCTGGCGGAACTGGCGGCGGCGTTTCCGGATGTGAGGAAGGATCAGGGCGATGGCGGATATCGGAACGATGCAGGAGCAGCTTCAGGCGCTTGAGGCGCAACTGGGCGCATCCGTCTCGATGGTGGCGGCTTTCGACGGTGAGTTGGCCCGGATGCGAGAGACGATGGTCTTTACCGGGCGCGAAGTGAACACTCTGTCGAACGGGATCAGCGGCGGGCTGCGCAAAGCCTTCGACGGTCTGGTTTTCGACGGGCTAAAGCTGAACGACGCGCTGAAGACCGTGGCGAATACCATTGTCGACACCGTCTATTCCATCGCGGTCAAGCCGGTGACGAACGCGTTGGGCGGATTTCTTGCGCAAGGGGTCGCAGGCCTGGTCGGCAGCGGGATGCCTTTCGCCAAGGGTGGAACCTTCAGTCAGGGCAAGGTGATGCCGTTTGCGAAGGGCGGGATTGTCGGAGCACCGACCGCATTTCCGATGCGGGGCGGAACGGGTCTGATGGGTGAAGCGGGTCCCGAAGCGATCATGCCGTTGGCGCGCGGACCGGATGGTCGGCTGGGCGTACAAGCGGGCGGGGGGCGGGCGGTCAATGTGGTGATGAACATCACCACACCGGATGTCCAGGGGTTTCAGCGCAGCCAGTCCCAAGTGGCCGCCCAGGTCAGCCGCGCCCTGTCGCGCGGCCAGCGCAATCGGTGAGGAACAGACATGGCCTTTCACGAGATACGTTTCCCGACGAACCTGAGCTTCGGCTCGGTCGGGGGTCCGGAGCGGCGAACCGAGATTGTTACGCTGGCAAACGGATTCGAGGAGCGCAACACCCCCTGGATGCATTCCCGGAGGCGCTATGATGCCGGCGTCGGGTTGCGATCCCTGAACGATGTCGAAACCCTTATCGCTTTCTTTGAAGCCAGGACCGGCCAGTTGCACGGGTTTCGCTGGAAGGACTGGTCAGACTACAAGTCCTGCGTGCCCTTGGCCAATCCGTCACCGGATGACCAGCTGATCGGAACAGGCGACGGGGTGACGGCGGTCTTCCAGTTGCAGAAAACGTATCTGTCGGGCCTGCAAAGCTATGCCCGTCCAATCCGAAAACCGGTGGCCGGGACGGTTGTGGTGGCGGTGGCAGGCGACCAGAAGACCGAGAGTCTGGAATACTCGGTCGATCCTGCGACGGGGGCGGTGACCTTCATGCTGCCTCCCGACCTCGGGACGCGCGTTACGGCAGGATTCGAGTTCGACGTGCCGGTGCGGTTTGACACAGACACTATCCAGACGTCGGTCGCCTCGTTCCAGGCAGGTGAAGTGCCAAACGTCCCTGTCATGGAGATCCGGCTATGACCCGGGAGGCATTGCTCGACCATCTCGCGTCTGGTGCGACAACAGTGTGCCGAGCCTGGACCATCACGCGCCGCGACGGGCAGGTGCTAGGGTTTACGGATCATGACCTCGAAGTGGAAGTCGACGGTGTGCCCTGCCGGGCTGATGCTGGAATGACAGCTCGGGTGCTGCAACAGACGACGGGTCTTTCCGTCGACAATACCGAAGCCTACGGTGCCCTGAGCGCTGTGTCGATCACTGAAGCCGATCTCATTGCCGGGCGGTTCGACGGTGCGGAAGTTCGGGCGTATCTGGTCAACTGGCAGTCGCCGACAGACTTTGTCGAGCAGTTCCGTGGCCAGCTTGGCGAGGTGACACGCTCGGGCG
Source organism: Rhodobacterales bacterium 32-66-9 (assembly GCA_002280405.1). Classification (GTDB taxonomy): domain Bacteria; phylum Pseudomonadota; class Alphaproteobacteria; order Rhodobacterales; family Rhodobacteraceae; genus Tabrizicola. Next base: position 40,487 of record NCDY01000010.1, read on the forward strand.
GTGCCTTCAAGGCCGAGCTGCGGGGCTTGAGCGAACGGCTGAACCGACCGCATGGGATGGCTTACACCCCGCGCTGCTCTGCGGTTCTGGGGGACGGCCGGTGCCGGTTCGATCTGACGCAGCCCGGATATTCGATCAACGCGGTGGTAGATGCCGTCTCGGATGGGCGGAAATTCGTTCTGGCCGAGGTGAGCGGGTTTGACGAGCGCTGGTTCGAAGGCGGAAGATTCGAGATCCTGTCCGGGGCTGCGTCAAGCCTGTTCGGGGTCGTCAAGAATGACCGCCTGAACGGTGGCAAGCGGGAGATCGAGCTTTGGCAGTCGATCGGCGCCGACGTGGCTTCGGGCGACAGGGTCCGGTTGCGGGCAGGATGCGACAAGACCCAGACCACTTGCCGGATCAAGTTTGCCAACTTCTTGAACTTTCGCGGCTTTCCTCACATTCCTGGAGAGGATTGGCTGGCGTCGTATCCAGTGCCTGACCGTGCCACGGCTGGAGCGCGGCGGGTCGGTGGGAGCAGTTCATGACCGCCGCAGACGTCGCGATTGCGGAAGCCAGGCTCTGGATCGGCACGCCGTATTTGCACCAGGCGAGTGTCCGTGGATCTGGAGCGGATTGCCTTGGTCTGTTGCGTGGTGTGTGGCGCAGGCTTTACGGAAAGGAACCAGAAGCGGTGCCAGCCTATACCGAAGACTGGGCAGAACCGGAGCATCGGGAAGTTCTGCTTTGGGCGGCCAGACGCTGGCTGGTCACGAAGTCGCTTGCGGATGCCGCTGCAGGCGACGTGCTGCTTTTCCGGATGCGAGAGTGCGGTATTGCCAAGCACCTGGGGCTGCAGTCCGATGTCGGGGCGCACCCGCGGTTCATCCATTCCTATACAGGCCACGGAGTGATCGAAAGCTCGCTGTCGATGCCGTGGCAGCGCCGGGTTGCGGCGCGGTTTTGCTTTCCAGAAGGAGCCAACTGAATGGCGACGTTGCTTCTTTCCGCTGCAGGGGCAGCGGTTGGTGCTGGCTTTGGCGGGACAGTGCTGGGCCTTTCGGGCGCTGTCATCGGTCGAGCCATCGGCGCGACGATCGGTCGAGCCATTGACCAGCGTGTCTTGGGGGCTGGATCGGAGCCGGTCGCTGTGGGCCGACTGGAACGCCTTCGGCTTACCGGGGCCGGGGAAGGGGCCGCAATCGGGCAGATCTGGGGCCGCATGCGGGTGGCCGGACAGGTGATCTGGGCAACGGAATTCGTCGAGAGCGTTCGCCGCCGCCGGACCGGCAAAGGGGCTCCGAAGCCGAAGGTCAATGAGTATAGCTATTCGGTCAGCCTGGCGATTGCCCTGTGCGAGGGCGAAATCCTTCGTGTCGGGCGAATCTGGGCGGACGGCAACGAGATCTCGGCACTGGATCTGAACTTGCGGGTCTATTCCGGCAGCGAAGCTCAGCTTCCCGATCCGCTGGTCGAGGCGGTCGAAGGCAGCGGCCGGGCTCCGGCCTATCGCGGTCTGGCCTATGTTGTGATCGAGAATCTGGAGCTTACGGCCTATGGTAACCGGGTGCCGCAATTCAGTTTCGAAGTGGTCCGAGCGGCACAGGGCCCGGCAGTGGACATGTCCGAGACGTTGGACAATGCGGTGCGGGCGGTTGCCTTGATCCCCGGAACCGGAGAATACGGCTTAGCGACGACGCCGGTCCACTATGTTGAAGGTTTGGGCAGGAATCGAACGGCGAACGTCCATTCGCCCTCCGGCAAGACCGATTTCCTGACGAGTTTCGAGCAATTGAGCCAGGAACTCCCGGGTGTGGGCGCGGTCTCTCTGGTTGTATCGTGGTTCGGTGATGACCTGCGGTGTTCGAGCTGCACGATCCGTCCCAAGGTTGAGCAGACCGTGCTGGACGGGGTCGGGATGCCCTGGAGGGCTGGCGGCCTTGTTCGCGCAGGTGCCCGGGAGGTGCCCAAGGTCGCCGGAGAGTCGGTTTACGGCGGCACTCCCTCTGATACGTCGGTCATAGAGGCAATCCGGGCCATGCGCGCGGCAGGCAAGGATGTCATGTTCTATCCATTCGTTCTGATGGATCAGGTTGAGGGAAACACTCTGCCTGATCCCTGGAGCGCGGCCTTGACGCAGCCCGCGCTGCCCTGGCGTGGCCGCGTGACCCTGTCGATTGCCCCAGGGCGGCCAGCGTCACCCGATCGCACAGCCGATGCGTCTGCCGAGGTTGCCGCGTTCTTCGGAACAGCGAGGCCGGGTGACTTTTTGGTCAGTGGCGATACCATAAGCTACAACGGTCCGACCGAATGGAGGTTCCGTAGGTTCATTCTGCACTACGCGCATCTTTGCGCCGCGGCTGGAGGAGTTGAATCGTTCTGTATCGGGTCGGAGATGCGTTCTCTGACCCAGATTCGCGGCCCTGCCGATGCCTTTCCGACTGTGACTGCGCTGCAGACGCTGGCTGCGGATGTCCGTTCGATCCTCGGGCCAGATGTGAAGATCAGCTACGCTGCCGATTGGTCGGAGTATTTCGGCTATCATATTGACGGAAATGTCTATTTTCATCTCGATCCGCTTTGGGCAGATCCGCAGATCGATTTTGTCGGCATCGACAATTACATGCCGCTGTCAGACTGGCGCGAAGGCGAGATCCATGCAGATATCGGCTTTGGATCGATTTACAACGCCGACTACCTACGCGCCAATATCGCTGGCGGTGAGGGTTTCGACTGGTACTACGACAGCGTGGAAGGCGCCTTGGCGCAAAGGCGACTGCCAATTAGTGACGGTGCGTACGGTGAGCCGTGGGTCTTTCGCTACAAAGATTTGAGGTCATGGTGGACGAACCTGCACTATGACCGGATCGGAGGAACGCGGGCCGCTGCACCCTCTGCCTGGGTGCCGCAATCCAAACCGATCCGGTTCACAGAATACGGTTGTGCGGCTGTGGACAAAGGAACCAACCAGCCGAACCGGTTCATCGACCTGAAATCCTCGGAATCCGGCTTGCCCGCCTGGTCAAACGGACGGCGCGATGACTTGATCCAGATGCAGTATCTGCTTGCTATGGGATCCTACTGGGCTGATTCCGCCAACAATCCGTCTTCCAGCCTCTACGGCGGTCGGATGGTCGACATGGATCATGCTCATGCCTGGGCCTGGGACGCTCGTCCCTTCCCGGAGTTTCCAGGTCAAGTCGAAGTCTGGAACGATGGGGCCAACTACGCACGCGGGCATTGGCTAAATGGCCGCGCTGCAAATCAACCCTTGGCTTCTGTCGTCAGCGAAATCTGTCAGCGTTCTGGCGTCGAGGCCATAGATGTGTCGTCCCTGTTCGGATTGGTCAGGGGCTATCAGCAGGACGACGTCACGACGGCTCGCGCTGCCTTGCAGCCCCTGATGCTTGCGTTCGGATTTGATGCTTTCGAACGGGAGGGCAAGCTGGTGTTTCGCACCCGCGATGCCCGAGTCGATGCGGAGATAGGCGACGATGACCTGGCTCTGTCGCCGGACATCGAGGGCAGTTGCGAAATGACCCGCTTGTCTGATAGCGAGACCGCCGGGCAAATCCGGCTTGGGTTTGTAGACGCGCAGTCAAGCTACGAAGTGCGCGCAATCGAGACGCGGTTTCCGGACGAAGACTCGCGCAGTGTTTCGCAAACAGACCTCTCGCTAGCGCTCACGCGGTTCGAAGCACTGAGTGCCGTCGAACGCTGGCTTGCAGAGGCCCGCGTTGCGCGAGACAGCATTCGCCTTGCTGTTCCGAAGTCGCGCCTTGCGATAGGGTCGGGCGATGTGATCGCCCATCAAGGGAGGCGCTACCGCATTGACCGGGTCGAACAGGCGGAAGGTCAGACCCTCGAAGCAGTCCGTGTCGAGCCGGGGGTCTATCTGCCGTCTGACCGGGCTGACGAGGCAATGTCATTGCGGCCCTTTGCAGCACCTGTGCCCGTTGTCCCGGTCTTCCTCGATCTGCCCCTTCTGACAGGAGAAGAGGTTCCTTACGCCCCGCATATTGCCATTGCCGCCCAGCCTTGGCCGGGCTCTGTCGCCGTCTGGTCATCCAGCGAGGACGCCGGTTACGAGATCAATCGACTTATTGCAGCCCCTGCAGTGGTCGGGATCACGGAGTCGCCCCTGCCCGCACACAGAACGGGGATTTGGGACAACGGCTTGCCCTTGCGGGTGAAGCTCTCTGGCGGAGAACTGGTATCGGTCGCGCGGCAATCCGTATTGAACGGCGCGAATGCAATGGCGATCGGGGATGGCAGCGGAAGCAACTGGGAAGTCTTCCAGTTCGCCGACGCTCAACTGGTGGCACCGGATACTTATGACCTTTCCACGCGCCTGCGCGGGCAGCTCGGAACCGACGGAGTGATGCCCGGAAACTGGCCGGTGGGGAGTATCGTTGTTCTCTTGGATCTTGCCCTGTCCCAGATTGATCTCGCGCTGTCTGCAAGGGGGCTTGCCCGGTACTATCGTGTCGGCGCTGCGTCGCGGGGCTACGACGACACCAACGTAACACTGCGGGTCGAAGCCTTTGATGGGATTGGCCTTCGTCCTTATCCGATTGCTCATCTACGACATAGGATTGTCGCGGGTGACGTCCAGTGTGACTGGAAACGGCGCACCCGGATTGACGGCGATTCCTGGCTGGCAGCGGAAGTTCCCTTGGCGGAGGACGGTGAGACTTACCGCGTTCGGATCATCCAGAGCGCGGCGATAGTTGCCGAGTATTCGGTCAGTCAGCCGTCGTTCCAGTACACGGCTGCCATGCAGGCGAGCGATGCGATCTCCGGGCAGTTCCAGCTTTCCGTGGCGCAAGTTTCGCGGAGTTTCGGACCGGGGCCGTTCCGCCAGATTGACGTTGTCCCTTGACCGGAGGACCATATCCCACTCAGACTACCTCGCTTCAAAATCCCGCCGGACAAGGTCGATTTCATTTCGACGATTGACGCGCCGAACCACAGAAATCCGTCTCGCCACGCCCAGTTGATGTGCTATGAACATGCGATGTCTGGAGGCGTGGACATGCTTGAAACCAAACTGAAAGTGACATCGGTTGATCCGGTCTGGCGGCGCGTTTGTGAGGAGGCTGTCGAGGCCATACGCAACGAACCATTGCTTGGTGGCCTTATCCACTCGGGCCTGTTGCACCATTCGGCCCTGGAAGGTGCGCTTGCCTACCGCTTCTCGTTGAAGTTGTCCTCGGGTGAGATGAGCGAGCAAATGCTGCGCGAAATCGCCGATCAGGCCTACGACAGTGATCCAGAAATCGGAGCCGCTGCCCGTTCCGATCTCATGGCAGTCTACGAGCGCGACCCGGCCTGCCATCGGTTCCTGCAGCCGCTGCTGTTCTTCAAGGGCTATCAGGCCGTGCAGGCCTACAGGGTCGGCCATTGGCTTTGGCAGAACGGTCGGACGGACCTTGCCTATTTCGTCCAGATGCGGGTGTCCGAGGTCTTCGGTGTGGACATCCACCCGGCAGCGCGTGTCGGCAAAGGCATCATGATCGACCACGCCCATTCCATCGTCATCGGTGAAACGGCGGTCGTCGGTGACAACGTCTCGATGCTGCATTCCGTCACGCTGGGCGGCACCGGCAAGGAAGACGGCGACCGACACCCCAAGATCGGCGACGGCGTTCTGATCGGGGCAGGGGCCAAGGTGCTGGGCAACATCCATGTCGGGCAGTGCTCGCGTATCGCTGCTGGATCGGTCGTGCTTGAGGACGTGCCCCGGAACACCACTGTCGCCGGGGTTCCTGCCCGCGTTGTCGGCAAGGCAGGATGCGCGCAGCCAGCCCTTACCATGGACCAAATCCTTAAGGCCGAATGACCACTCCCAGATGAGTCCGGCTGTCAGGGTGTTCGCGGCCAGACTGGCAGGGCAGGCCATATCCACTTTTGCCCGCTTCATGGCCGTTCCGCGAGCGATCGGGCAGGGTATCGAGCCCGAAGGGCAGCAGCGCAACGACTTTGCGACCACAGTTCAAATGGCGATTTCGTGCTGTCCTCCTCTTCGCCGGAACCGTCCTCGCGGCCTTCTCCGCCGGCGGATCGACCCTGAGCGTGACCATCCGGATCATCGTCGCGGGCACGGCGGTCACCCTGTTACGGCGATCCCGGACGCTGATCGAAACGCTGAAATCCGCTGACAAAAGCAGGAGCCCGCAGCCCCCGGTTTCTGTTCCCGGGCAGTCCGAAGGGGGCGCGAGTCAGGGAAGCCTACCGCTTCGGCACCCCGCCGTGCCGCTTTATGCGAGCATCACCATCGGGTTCTCCAGCGCCTCGATCACCGCCTTCAGGAACTCCGCCCCCAGGGCCCCGTCGATCACCCGGTGATCCACCGACAGCGTCATCGACATCACGGTCGCCACGCCGATCGTTCCGTCCGCCAGCACCACCGGCTTCTTCAGTCCCGCCCCCACGGCAAGGATCGAGCCATGCGGCGGGTTGATCACCGCGTCAAAGTTCTCGATCCCCATCATTCCCAGGTTCGAGATCGCGAAGGACCCTCCCAGATACTCGTGCGGCGCAAGTTTCCTGGTCTTGGCCCGCCCGGCAAGGTCCTTCATCTCCGCCGACAGCGCGCTCAGGGACTTCTTGTCCGCATCGCGCAGCACCGGCGTGAACAGCCCCCCCTCCACAGCCACCGCCACCGCCACATCCGACGGTTTCAGCCGCAGCATCCGGTCGCCCGCCCAGACGGCATTGGCATTCGGCACCGCCTGCAGCGCCATCGCACAGGCCTTGATGATGAAGTCGTTGACCGATAGCTTCACCCCCCGGGCTTCAAGCTGCTTGTTGAGGTTTTCGCGGAACGCCATCAGCGCGTCCAGCCGCACCTCGCGGCGCAGATAGAAATGCGGGATGGTCTGCTTGGCCTCGGTCAGCCGCGCCGCAATCGTCCGGCGCATCCCGTCCAGCGGCACTTCCTCGAACTGCCGGTCGGCATAGATCTTCAGCACTGTCTCTGCTGCCATGCCGGTCGGCATCGCCGCAGGCTTGGCCGCCGCCGCAGCCGGGACCGCAACCGGAGTTGCAGGCCGGGCTTCAGCCCGGCTCGCCTCGACCGCACCGGGCTGCGCGCCCTCGACATCCGCCCGCACGATCCGGCCATGTGGGCCCGAGCCCTTGACGGTTCCAAGGTCCAGACCCTTCTCCTTGGCGATCCGCCTCGCCAGAGGCGAGGCAAAGACCCGCGTCCCGGAACCTTCCCCGCGGGGAAGATCGGTGGATGCGGCTGGCGCTGCCGCGGCCGCCGCAGCCGCAACCGCCGCAGGTCGGGCTTCAGCCTGACTCTCGGTTGCAACCGCCGCCACCGCCGCAGCCGGGACGGGAACCGCGACCGACGCCGCGTCCTCGCCGTCCTCCAGCAGCACAGCAATGGGCGTGTTCACCTTCACGCCGCCCGTGCCCTCAGCCACAAGGATCTTGCCCACGACCCCCTCATCGACCGCCTCGAATTCCATCGTCGCCTTGTCGGTCTCGATCTCGGCCAGGATCTGGCCTGACTTGACCGCATCCCCCTCCTTGACCAGCCATTTGGCAAGCGTCCCCTCTTCCATCGTCGGGGACAGCGCGGGCATCAGAATTTGAACAGCCATTATTGGACCCTCCGAGACGAAAGAGCATTTCCTGACTGAACAGGCTCGTCGAAGAAGGCCGTCGTGTTCCCACCGCACCGAGCACGAAGCGTGCTGCTATCTGTGTCGAGTTCCGTCTGAACCTCTAGTGCGCCCGAGCGATGGTCGGGGCCGCTTCGAGAGTTCAGGTGCGAGGCGACAATCTCATCAAACCCG
>NCDY01000148.1 GCA_002280405.1 Rhodobacterales bacterium 32-66-9
TTCCGCGACGCCATGACCCGCTACGACGCCATCCTCCCCACCGTCACCGACCGGCTTCCGGCGGCGGTCTTCGATGCTAGGCCCCGGACCCGCATCCTGGCGAACTACGGCGTGGGCTTTGCCCATATCGACACTCAGGCCGCCAAGGACCGTGGCATCGCCGTCACCAACACCCCCGACGTGCTGTCGGAATGCACCGCCGACATCGCGATGACGCTCCTTCTCATGGTCGCCCGCAGGGCAGGGGAGGGCGAGCGTGAACTGCGTGAGGGCCGCTGGACCGGCTGGCGTCCGACCCACCTGATCGGCACCAAGGTCTCGGGTGCCACGCTCGGCATCATCGGCTTCGGCCGCATCGGGCAAGCCATGGCGCAGCGCGCCCGTTTCGGCTTCGGCATGCAGATCCTGGTCCAGAACCGCTCTCCCGTGCCGCCCGAGGTCCTGGCCCGCTACAACGCCACCCAGGTCCCCACCATCGAGGACCTGCTGCCGCGATGTGACTTCGTCTCGCTCCATTGCGCTGGTGGAACCGCGAACCGCCACCTCATCAACGGACCGAGGCTTGACCTGATGCAGCCCAGCGCCTTCCTGATCAACACCGCGCGGGGCGAGGTCATCGACGAACACGCCCTCGCCCAGTCGCTCTGGTTCGGCACCATCGCGGGCGCTGGCCTCGACGTCTTCGAACGCGAACCCACTGTCCCCGATGCCCTGCTCAACGCCGACAACCTTGTGCTTCTGCCCCACCTCGGCTCCGCCACCCGCGAAACCCGCGAGGCGATGGGCTTCCGCGTGCTGGAGAACCTCACCGCCTTCTTCGACGGCCGCGAGCCGCAGGACCGCGTGGCATAGCTGGTAGGCCCGGAGGGACTCGAACCCCCAACCAAGGCGTTATGAGCGCCCTGCTCTGACCAGTTGAGCTACAGGCCCCCAGCGACCCTCTGCCTAGCAGAACCGGGGGTCCGGTCAAGCCGCAGCGGGGCTTGCGCATCGCATGGGCGCTGCTAAGCTTACATCGCAGAACGCGAATATGCGAAAAGGGACAACCGCATGAAAGCCGTTTCGACCTTCCTGGCATCCGCCTTGGCGTGGAGTGCAACCGGCGTGGCACTGATGGCCGGGGCGGCTCCGCCGCCTGCCGTAGCGCCTGACGACAACGGCAATGGCGCTCTTGCGCTGATGCTGGTGCTCGGCGTTCTGATTGTCGTGGGCGGCTTGGCAAAACCGAAACCGCCGACGGACGACGGCGGCTGATCTAGCCACCCGCCTTCAGCATCCGCCGGACCGGATCGCACAGGATCGGCCACAATCGTTGCGACATCAGCGGCTCCTCCTGTGGGCCGCTTAGCCCGAGAACCAGCGTTTCTTGGTCACGGATCACGTAGAGCGTGCCGAACATCCAGTCCCAGATCGCCAGCGAATTGCCGAAGTTCCGGTCGTGATGCTTGGGATCGGCGCTGTGATGGATCTGGTGCTGGGCGGGAGAAATCACGATGTGCTCGATGACCGGACCGTAGCTCAGCCAGACATGCGAGTGGTGCAGTGCGGCCAGCGCCGCATTGGCCAGGACGAGAAAGAGGTTGATGCCCGCGATCTGGGCGACCGGGGCGCCTTCGGTCAGCTCATCACGGCGGCACTGTGGTGGACCGCGTGCAGCGGCCAGATCCGTTGCCAGCGGTGAAAAAGGCGATGGCTCCAGTAGATCGCAAAATCCGAGGGCAGCCACAGGAGAAAGGCCAGGGCCACCGGACCAAGGCTCTCGGCCGGAACGCGCGGCACCGGGCTCAGGCGATCCAGCCCGGCGACGATCAGCGTGGTCAGCGCCACACCGCCGAACAGGCCCAGCACCGCCAAAAGCCGTCCCAGCGCGAAAAGCTGCAGGTCGATGTTGTGCGACGGGTGCCGCCATATCCGGGCCGGAAACAGCCAGCGCCAGAACCCCTGGCCGCTGCCCTGCCGCAGGTAGACCGCCCACGATACCAGCCCCGCCACCGCCACATAGACCGGAGCCGTCACCAGCCCCAGACCGAACAGCGTCTGGTAGACATAGGCAAGGGTCTCGGTCATTGGCGTCCTCCGTGTCGCTACAGGCAATAATCCCGAACCCCGCCACGTCAAGCCCGTGGTTGCCGCCAAGATGCAACTGGTGTAGCGGACGCCTGATACCGGGTTCGAAGGGGATGCGAAGATGGCGACGGGGCACAACGGTCTGACCTATGCCGATGCGGGCGTGGACATCGACGCCGGGAACGCCCTTGTCGACCGGATCAAGCCCGCCGCAAAGGCCACCGCCCGCCCCGGCGTGATGGGCGGCCTCGGCGGGTTTGGCGCGCTTTTCGACCTCAAGGCCGCGGGTTACACTGACCCCGTTCTGGTGGCCGCGACCGACGGCGTCGGCACCAAGCTGCGCATCGCCATCGACACCGGCCTTGTCGACACCATCGGCATCGACCTGGTCGCCATGTGCGTCAACGACCTTGTCTGTCAGGGTGCCGAGCCGTTGTTCTTCCTCGACTATTTCGCCACCGGCAAGCTGGACGTGGCCGAAGCCACCCGCATCATCAGCGGCATAGCCAGGGGCTGCGCCCAGGCGGGCTGCGCGCTGATCGGCGGCGAGACCGCCGAGATGCCCGGCATGTATCACAAGGGCGACTTCGACCTTGCCGGTTTCGCCGTCGGCGCGATGGAGTGTGGCACCGAACTTCCCGTCGGGGTGCAAAGCGGCGACGTCCTCCTCGGCCTCGCCTCCTCGGGCGTCCATTCCAACGGCTACAGCTTCGTGCGCAAGGTTGTGGAACTCTCCGGCCTCGGCTGGGATGCCCCGTCCCCCTTCTCGCATGGCACCCTTGGCGAAGCCCTCCTGACCCCCACCCGGCTTTACGTCAGGCAAGCCCTCGCCGCCATCCGCGCGGGGGGTGTCCACGGCCTTGCCCACATCACCGGCGGCGGCCTGACCGAGAACCCGCCGCGCGTCCTGCCGGCCCCTTCTGAAACCGGCGGTCTCGCCTGTCAGATCGACCTTGGCGCATGGCAACTGCCCCCGGTCTTCCGCTGGCTCGCCACCACCGCGAACATGTCGGAACCCGAGCTTTTGAAGACCTTCAACTGCGGCATCGGCATGATTCTTGTCGTTGCCGAAGACCGCGCGGACGCCTTGACCGACCTGCTGACCCTGGAGGGTGAGACCGTCACCCGCCTGGGAACCATCGTCAAAGGGCAGGGGGTCGTCTACAAGGGCCACCTGCTGTGAAACGCGTCGCCATCCTGATCTCCGGGGGTGGCTCGAACATGCTGGCTTTGGTACGGGACATGGCGGGCGACCACCCGGCGCGGCCGGTCCTTGTCGCCTCGAACGACCCCTCCGCCGGGGGCCTTGCCAAGGCCGCGGCGCTCGGACTTCCCACCGCCGCCCTCGACCACCGCAGCTTTCCCGGCCGCGAGGCTTTCGAGGACGCGCTTGCCGAAAAGATCGACGCCGCAAGCCCCGACATCCTCTGCCTTGCAGGCTTCATGCGGATCCTTACCCCCGGCTTCGTCCGCCGCTACCAGGGTCGCATGCTGAACATCCACCCGTCGCTCTTGCCGAAATACCCCGGCCTTCACACCCACGCCCGCGCCTTGGCCGCTGGCGACGCGCAGGCAGGCTGCACCGTCCACGAAGTGACCGCCGACCTGGATGCCGGCCCCGTCCTCGGACAGGCCCGCGTGCCGGTCCGGCCCAATGACACCGAAGACACCCTCGCCGCCCGTGTCCTGATCCGGGAACACCTGCTGTATCCCGCGGTCCTGCGCCGCTTTGCCACCGGCGACCGCAGGCCTGTCGTTTTACCGTGACGGCCCGTCCGGCCGGGTCAGGATGAAGGCTGATCCCAACGCGATCAGCACCGCCTGCGCCAGAATGACCTGCCACGCCAGGCCCAGCAGCACCGACAGCACCAGCAGCGCCGCCATGCTGCCCGTCGCCAGCCGCTTGGCCGGGCGCGAAACGGCTCCGTTCTCTTCCCAGTTGCGGATCGGCGGCCCGAGGGTGGGATGCCCCAGAAGCCAGCGGTGCAGCCGGGGCGAGGATCGGGCGAAACAGCCCGCGGCCAGCAGCATGAACGGCGTTGTCGGTAGGACGGGCAGCGCCACGCCCAGTAGCCCCAGTCCCAGGAAGAGCCCGCCCAATGCCAGCCACAGACCCCGCATCGCTTTCTCCGTTTCGCGACACCAGCGCACGACCCAGGGGGAACCGCAACCCCGGCTCTTTCCTTTTCGTCCGCTGCCGCCTATAGCGGGGCGGATACCATTGCGGGACGACCCCGCGGACGAAAGGCACGCCACATGCGCACGATCACCACGACCGAAGACCTTGCCACCTATTGCGCGCTGGCCAAGACGCAGCCCTTCGTCACCATCGACACCGAGTTCCTGCGCGAACGCACCTACTGGTCCAGGCTCTGCCTGATCCAGATGGCATTGCCCGGGGCGGGCGAGGCCGTCCTCATCGACCCGATCGAGGGGCCGGGGATGTCGATGGAACCCCTTTACGACCTTTTCCGCCACGAAGACACCGTGAAGGTCTTCCATGCCGCCCGCCAGGACCTGGAAATCTTCTTCGTCGAAGGCGGCGTCTTCCCCAAACCCCTGTTCGACACCCAGATCGCCGCCATGGTCTGCGGCTTCGGCGAACAGGTCGGCTACGAGACGCTGGTCAAGAAGATCGCCCGCGCCGATCTCGACAAGACCTCGCGCTTCACCGACTGGTCGCGCCGACCGCTGTCCGACGCGCAGAAGGAGTATGCCCTGGCCGATGTCACCCATCTGCGGGTGATCTACGAATGGCTCGCGGCCCAGCTGCAGAAGAATGGCCGCGCCGACTGGGTCGCCGAGGAATTGGCCGTCCTCACCGACCCCGCGACCTATACCGTCGCCCCCGATGACGCCTGGCAGCGGATCAAGACCCGCACCACCTCGGGCCGCTTCCTGGCCGTGGTCAAGGCTCTGGCCCGCTTCCGCGAGGCCTATGCCCAGGGCCAGAACGTGCCGCGCAGCCGGGTGATGAAGGACGACGCGCTTCTCGAACTGGCCTCGACCCGGCCCACGACGGCCGAGGAACTGGGCCGCTCGCGCCTGCTCCTGCGCGAAGGCCGCAAGCCCGAGATCGCCGAGGGCATCCTCGCCGCCGTCAGGGAAGGCCTTGAAATGCGGCCAGAGGATGTTCCGCGGATCGAAACCTCGCGCGACCAGATGCAGGTGAACCCCGCGCTGGCCGACCTGCTGCGCGTGCTTCTCAAGGCGAAGTCGGAAAGCCTGGGCGTCGCGCCCCGGCTGATCGCCTCGTCCGCCGACCTGGATCTGATCGCCGCCGGGGATCGCGACGTGGCCGCCCTGCATGGCTGGCGGCGAGAGGCGTTCGGGGATGATGCGATCCGCCTCTGCAAAGGCGAGATCGCGCTCTCTGCCAAGGGCAGCGAGGTTCGCGTGGTCCGCCTCTGAGCGGACCGATCGCGGTGGACCTGGTCCCGCCCTGCGGTCGGTCGGCAAGCGCGGGAACGCCGCCGTCGAACCGCTCCGCCCGGCTCAGCGGCGCGAGGCCCGTGCGTTGGTGGCGCCCTGCACCACGATCTCGCGCACGTTCTGCAGCTTCACGTCCGAGATGTAGCTGGCAACATCGACCTGACGCGACTGCGGCGTGTTCACGTCGGTCCTGCCCGGCGGCGGGAAGATGCGGAACTCGTAGACCAGACTGCCGTCTTCCGTCAGGGGTTGCGGCACCAGCTCGGCCTGCCAGTAGCCCTGCACCGGCAACTGCCCCCGTGCCCGCACGATGGCTCCGCCCGGGATCGGCTCGACCGCGAGGGTCAGCACGGTGTCGACCAGACCGCGCGCGTCGACCTTTTCCCCCGGCAGGACGATCGTCTCGCGCGGTTTGGACTTCCTGAACCAGTTGAACGGATTGAGCTTGCTGTCCCGTACCCCCCCGCATCCCGCTAATGCGACGGCAAGGCCAAGGACAAGATGACGACGGGACAGGTACATGGGCGGCTTTCCTGATGCGTTGCCCCTTGGGTAGCCGATGGGGCGACGTTTGAAAAGCGCATCTTGGGCTGGACCTTTGCTGCCCCCGGCCTTACCTCACCCGATAAGCTGGAGAGCATCATGGCCACCGCAGCCTTCGAAGAGATCGCTGAAACCTTCGACTTCCTCGACGACTGGGAAGACAGGTACCGGCATGTCATCGAACTGGGCAAGGCAATGCCGCCCCTGGATGACAGCTTCAAGGTTCCGGCGCTCAAGGTCCAGGGCTGCGCCAGCCAGGTCTGGCTGCGCCCGATGATCGAGGGCGGCCGCTTCGATTTCCGGGGCGACAGCGATGCGATGATCGTGCGCGGCCTGATCGCCGTCCTGCACGCGCTTTATTCCGGTGTGCCCCTGGCCGATGTCGGCAGGATTGACGCCGCGGCCGAACTCGGCCGCCTCGGGCTGAACGACCATCTGTCCAGCCAGCGATCGAACGGGCTGCGCGCTATGGTGCAGCGCATCCGCGAGGAAGCCGCTAGATCGAAACATCAGCCCGATCTCGGTTCTTGGTGGTCGCGTGATTGACGCGGAAAACCGGGGTCCACTTTTCCGCATCACGCTAGCGGCGCGTGACCGTCACCCGGTCGGGGTAGAATGCCAGATGCCCGGCGATCGGTGCAACTCCGGCCTTGGGTTCTTCATAGGACCAGACCGCATTGTCCAGCATTCCGTCCGGCGTGGTGATCGAATAATAGCTTGCCTGACCCTTCCAGGGGCAGGTCGTCGCCCGCTCGGTCCGCACCAGCTTGCCCATGTCGATATCTCCGCGCGGGACATAGACGACCGGGGGATAAGTCCCCTCCTTCATCTCCAGGGCGTTCCGGCTTTCCCCCAGCAGGGTGCCGCCCGCTGAAACCGTGACCGGACCGGCTATCGGGCTGATCGTGATGTTGCTGGCCATGGGTGGCTCCTCAGATCGGGGCGCAGGCTGCCTTCAGCCAGCCAAGGGTAGCACCCGAAACGCGATTGCCAAGCTTTTCCAGCACCTCGGCGTGATAGGAGTCCAGCCAGCGAAGCTCGGCCGGCGACAGCTCCTCGCGCAGGATCAGTCGACGGTCGAAGGGCACGAAAGTCAGCGTCTCGAAGGCCATCTGCGCCCGGTTGTCGCCCAGGGCAGCGGCTTCCTCGACCACGATCAGGTTTTCCAGCCGGATGCCGAAGGCGCCCTCGCGATAATAGCCCGGCTCGTTCGACAGGATCATCCCCGGCTGCAGCGGCACCTCCGACACCCGGCTGATCCGCTGCGGCCCCTCATGCACCGACAGGAAGGCCCCCACGCCATGCCCCGTGCCGTGGTCATAATCCTGCCCCGCGACCCACAGGTTGAACCGGGCCAGCGCGTCGATGTCCCGCCCCGGCAGACCCTTGGGAAACCGCACCCGGCTGATAGCGATCAACCCCTGCAGGACGCGCGTATAGCACTCTCGCGCCTCCCGGCCCGGATCGCCCACCGCCACCGTGCGGGTGATGTCGGTCGTGCCGTCGACATACTGTCCCCCGGAATCGACCAGCAAAAGCTCGTTCCGCCCCAGCGGCCGGTTGCTGTCCTCGGTCACCCGGTAGTGCATGATCGCGCCGTTGGGCCCCGCGCCGCAGATCGTGTCAAAGCTGATGTCATGCAGCGCATTTGTCGCCCGCCGGAAGCCTTCCAGCGCCTGCACCACCGAAATCTCCGTCAGCGCACCGCTCGGCGAAGCCTCGTCGAGCCAGCGCAGGAACTCCACCATCGCCGCCCCGTCGCGCAGATGCGCCTCGCGCGTTGCCGCGATCTCGGCCGCGTTCTTGCAGGCCTTGGGCAAGCGGCAGGGGTCGTCGCCCCAGACGACCTCGACCCCCGCACCGCGCAAGATCTCCGACACCGCCAGCGGTGCCGTCCCCTTGTCCACCCGCACCGGTCCCGTCAGGCCCGACAGAGCCATGGCGAAGGCGTCGACCGGATGCAGTGCAACCGCGTCTCCCAGATGCGCCCGCACCGTGTCGTCCAGCTTTGCCGGGTTCACGAACAGATCGACCCGCCCATCTTCCCAGAGCACCGCGAACCCCTGCACGACCGGGTTCTTCGGCACGTCGGCCCCCCTGATGTTCAACAGCCAGCAGAGCGAATCCGGCAAGGTGATCACCGCCGCCCGCTGCCCCGCTGCCCGCAGCCCTTCCGCCAGCCGCTCCCGCTTGGCCGCGTGGCTTTCGCCTGCCAGCTCCACCGGATGCACAAAGGCTTTGCCGACCGCAGCCCCCGGCTGATTCGACCAGATTGCATCAACCGGATTTTCTGCGGCGGGACAGATGGTTACACCAGTGCCCTCAAGCGCGGCCTTAAGGCGCTCCACCTCATCCGCCGTGTGCAGCCAGGGGTCAAACCCGACCTTCCCGGCCGAGAGCTTCTGCGTCACCCAGTCGCCCGGCTTCACCTCTGGCCAGGGCACCGCGGTGAACGCCGCCGGGTCGACCTGCGCCTTCACCTGTGTCCGGTAGCGCCCGTCGATGAACACGCCCGCCACTTCCGGCAGCACGATGCAGAACCCGGCCGACCCGGTAAAGCCGGTCAGCCACTGCAGCCGGTCATCCCGCGCCGCGACGTATTCACCCTGGTGCACATCCGAGCGCGGGACGATGAAGCCATCCAGTCCGGTCTTGCGCAGCCTGGCGCGCAGGGCCAGCAGTCGGGGCGGACCCTGGTCGGGCGAGGCATGGCTCTCGAAACTTTGAAACATCGCGCTGCCCCTTCTCGCCAGGGGCCCTAGCCTGCCCGCCGCTTGCCCATTGCCCGGGCGCGTTTCTTCGGATCGACCTCGAAGAGGCTCGCCAGTTGCTCTGTCATCGCGCCCGCAAGCTGGTCGACATCGGTGATCGTCACCGCGCGCTGATAATAGCGCGTCACGTCATGCCCGATGCCGATCGCGATCAGTTCCACCGCGCGGCGACGTTCGACCATCGCGATCACGTCGCGCAGGTGTTTCTCCAGATAATTCGCGGGGTTCACCGACAAGGTCGAATCGTCCACCGGCGCCCCGTCCGAGATCACCATCATGATCTTCCGCGCCTCGGGCCGCGCCAGCATCCGCCGATGCGCCCATTCCAGCGCCTCGCCGTCGATGTTTTCCTTCAGGAGGCCCTCTTTCATCATCAGCCCCAGGTTCGGCCTGACCCGCCGCCAGGGCGCGTCCGCCGCCTTGTAGACGATGTGTCGCAGATCGTTCAGCCGCCCGGGTATCTGCGGCCGCCCCTGCGCAAGCCAG
This sequence comes from Rhodobacterales bacterium 32-66-9, assembly GCA_002280405.1. Taxonomy (GTDB): domain Bacteria; phylum Pseudomonadota; class Alphaproteobacteria; order Rhodobacterales; family Rhodobacteraceae; genus Tabrizicola. The sequence goes on from NCDY01000148.1 coordinate 9,300, forward strand.
CGTTCCCGCGACTGCCCGCCCTTCCAGGCCCGCGTGGTGAAGCCCAGGATCTCGACCTTGACGTTGCAGCGTTCCAGCGTCCGCGCCAGCACGTCGGCACAGATCGCCGCGATAGAGATCGGCCGTCCCCGCATCGAGCCCGAATTGTCCAGAAGAAGTGTCACCACCGTGTCGCGGAACTCGGTGTCCTTCTCCCACTTGAAACTCAAGGGCGTCGTCGGGTTCGCCACCACCCGCGCCAGCCGTCCGGCGTCAAGGATGCCTTCTTCCTTGTCGAACTCCCAGCTGCGATTCTGCTGCGCCTGAAGCCGGCGCTGCAACTTGTTTGCCAGGCGCGAAACCGCGCCCTTCAGGGGCTCAAGCTGCTGATCCAGATAGGCGCGGAGCCGCTCCAGCTCTGCGGGTTCCGCCAATTCCTCGGCCTTTATTTCCTCATCGAAATCGGTGGTATAGACGGCATAGTTCGGATCCGCATCCGAGTGCGGGGCCGGCGGCGGCGGCTCCAGCGGCGCCTCGCCCTCGGGCAGTTCCGCCTCGTCGCCCTGTTCCATGTCGGCGCTGTCTTCCATCGTGACCTGCGCCTGGGACTGGTCCTGCTGATCCTCCTGGCTCCGCTCCGGCGAGGCGTCGCTGTCCTCGCTCTCCTCCTGCTCCTCGCCTGCGCTGTCGGGCGACTCCTGATCCTCTTCCGCCTGGTCGTCACCCGCATCCTCGGGCGCGTCCGGGTCGTCGCCCAGCTGGTCGCCATAGCCAAGGTCGGCGATCACCTTCCGCGTCAGTCGCGCGAAAGCCGCCTGATCCGCCAGCACATGGTCGAGGTTCGCCAGCGTCTCGCCCGCCTGCTCTTCGACAAAGCCGCGCCAGAGGTCCGCCGCATGTTCGGCCGATTTCGGCAGCGCCCGCCCTGTCGCCATCTGCCGCACCAGATAGCCCGCAGCGACCGCCAGCGGCACCTCGGATGCCGCTGTCACGGAGGCATAGCCCTTGCGGTCCGCCTCGTGTCCGATCTTCGCGTCGATGTTGCCTGCCGTGCCCGGCATGGCCGTCGCGCCCACCGCCTCGCAGCGGGCGTTCTCCATCGCCTCGTAGATGTCGCGCGCCAGAGGCCCGGTCGGCGCATAGCGCGCGGCGACCGCGTCGTCATGATGTTTTCGCCGCAGCGCGAAGGCATCCGCCGTACCCCGCGCCAGAAGCACCTCGTCCCGCGTCATCCGGCGGCTGACCTGCGGCAGACGCACGCCCTCCTTGTTCATCCCCGCCGGATCGACCGAATAGGTCACCGTCATCTCGGGGTCATCCGCCATGGTGCGGGTGGCTTCGGACAGAGCCTTCTTGAACGGATCGGCGGGGTTTTCGCTGCGGTTGGTCATGGCGTCAGGTAAAGCACTCCGCGCAGGCGTCGGCAAGCGCCGCCGTGCAGCCCCGCACAGCCTCGGCGCGGCGCTGCGGAATTGGCTCGGCCGATCACAGTCATCAGATAAGGCGGGCACCGGTTCACCCCAGCCCGCTCAACCCAGAAGGACGTCCTGTCATGGCCTCGAAACCGAAAATCGCGATCATCGTCTCCTCCACCCGCCCGACACGCTTTGCCGATGTCCCCACCGCCTGGATCAAGGCGCAGGCCGAAGCCCGCAGCGACATCGAGGTCGAAATCGTCGACCTGCGCGACCATCCCCTGCCGTTCTTCGCCGAAATGGCGTCGAACGCCTGGATGCCGTCGCAGGACCCCGCCGCCGTCGCCTGGCAGAAGAAGATCGGCGCGTTCGACGGCTACATCTTCGTCGTCGCCGAATACAACCGCTCGATCACCGCCGCGCTGAAGAACGCGCTCGATCAGGCCTATGTCGAATGGGCAAGAAAACCCTTCGGGACCATCGGCTATGGCTCGATGGGTGCGGCCAACGCCATCGGCCACCTGCAGAACATCGGGGTGGAACTCCAGATGGTCCCGACCCGCAACAACGTCCGCATCGGCGGGTCCGATTTCTTCAAGGTCCATTCGGGCTTCGGCGGTTCGGGCAACCTGGCCGACATCGAAGCCGTGATCAGCCCTGCCGCGAAAGCGATGCTTGATGACGTTGTCTGGTGGGCCAACGCCACCAAGGCCGCACGCGGCTAAAGCGTGATGAGGAAAATTGGGATCCGGTTTTCCGCATCAATCACGCGGCCACCAAGAACCGAGATCGGGATGATGTTTTCATCAAACATCATCCCGATCCAGGGTTCCGCCTCCGCGGCGCAAGCGTCTTGCGCGTGGTCATGGTCAGGGCTTCGGCCCTGGCCATGTTTCCACTGAAACCCTGCCTGACTTGACCCGGCAGCGGACGCGCGGCACCGATCCCGGCGCGCACAGCCGCGGCGAAACTTTCGCAATCGGGACCGGCGTGGCCGGTTTCACCGCATCGCCATGCTGGCGGCACT
>NCDY01000149.1:0-2974 GCA_002280405.1 Rhodobacterales bacterium 32-66-9
CATCCCTGTTCGGAGATGCGATCTGTCCCCATCGCCCGGTCCGGCCAGTCTGCCCCTGAAGGGCCAGGACCTTCCCGACACGCCCCCGTGCACCCCCCCGCACGGGGGCCTTTTTGCGTCGCGCTGTCGCACCACCGCCATCTCTTGGCGCCAAACGCCAAGTCTTTGACTCCACGGACTCTCTGGACCCGGAATTCCGCTTTTCCACAGCTATTTTCGCAAGAATTCGCTTTACAGGCTTCCGCTTTGGTCACACCATATCTAGTAAGGGCTGTGTCGGGCAAACGCAGACCCTTGCCAGATACCCAGTTTCTAGTGGGTTGCGGCCCATCAGAAGCTTCATCATGAGGCCGGGCATGTCGCTTTCCGAGGACTACGCGTCGATGGAAGACCTCCATCCCATCGACATTGTCGAGACCCTGGCCGAACACCACGCCTGGGAATTCGACCGCGTCACCGACGACCAGATCGCAATGGCGGTGGAAGGGCAATGGCGCACCTATTCGCTCACCCTGGCGTGGAGCGCGCAGGATGAGACGCTGCGCCTGATCTGCACCTTCGAGATGGATCCGCCCGCCGAAAAGCTGCCTGCGCTGTTTGATGTCCTGAACCGCTGCAATGACATGGTCTGGACCGGGGCCTTCACCTGGTGGGCCGAACAGAAGCTGATGGTCTGGCGCTATGGGCTGGTGCTGTCGGGCGGGCAGGTTGCCGGGCCGGAACAGATCGACCGGCTGATTTCTGCCGCCGTGATGGCCTCGGAACGCTTCTATCCGGCCTTCCAGCTGGCAATCTGGGGCGACCAGACCCCGGCGCAGGCGATGAAAGTCGCCATTGCCGAGGCCTACGGGCGCGCCTAACCTTCCCCCCGGTTTGAAGGGGAATTCTATGACTTTGGAACGCGTGGCCCAAGATGGGCTGGTGCTGCTTGGCTGCGGGAAGATGGGGACGGCTTTGCTGACGGGTTGGCTGGCGGCAGGCGTGCCCCCGGCCTCGGTCTGGGTGATCGAGCCGAACCCGACGGACTGGCTGAAGGGCTGCGGCGTCCATCTGAACCAAGGGGTTCCGAAAGCTCCCGCTGTCGCCCTCCTCGCCGTGAAGCCGCAGATGATGGGCGCGGCGCTGCCCGCGTTGCAGGCCCTGGGCAACGGGAAGACCCTCTTCGTCTCCATCGCCGCCGGGACCACGATCGCCACCTTCGAGGACGTTCTCGGCACCCGAACCCCCATCGTCCGCACCATGCCCAACACCCCGGCGATGGTGGGACGCGGGATCACCGCGCTGTGCCGCAACGCCCATGTCACCGATGCCGACTTCGCCCTGGCCCATGCCCTGATGGCCGCCGTCGGGCAGGTGGTGACGCTGACCGGCGAAGACCAGATCGACGCCGTCACCGCCGTTTCCGGCTCGGGTCCCGCCTACGTCTTCCACCTGATCGAGACTATGGCAGCGGCTGGCGAGGCCGAGGGCCTTCCCGCCGATGTCGCCATGCAGCTTGCCCGCGCCACGGTCTGCGGGGCCGGGGAGTTGGCGTTCCAAAGCCCCGAAACCGCAGCACAACTGCGGATCAACGTCACCTCTCCCGGTGGGACCACAGCCGCCGCGTTGGGCGTGCTGATGGACCCTGAGACCGGCTTCCCCGCCCTTCTGCGACGCGCGGTGAAGGCCGCGGCCGACCGGGGACGGGAGCTCGGGCAATGACCATCACCTACGCCGACTTCGACAAGGTCGACATCCGCGTCGGCCGGATCACCCGCGCCGAACCCTTCCCCGAGGCGCGGAAACCGGCCTACAGGCTCTGGGTCGATTTCGGACCGGAGATCGGAGAGAAGCGCTCCTCCGCGCAGATCACCCGGCACTACCGCATTGACCAGCTGATCGGTCGGCAGGTCCTTGCCGTGGTCAATTTCCCGCCCCGACAGATCGGCCCGGTGCTGTCCGAAGTGCTGGTCCTCGGCCTGCCGGACGAAGACGGCGCGGTGGTGCTGATCGGGCCGGGGCATGATGTCCCGCTGGGAGGAAAACTGTTTTGAAACAGGCGCTTCTCATCACCCGTCGCCTGCCAGACCGCGTGCTGGAGGCAGCCCGCGCGCGTTTCGACGTGACCCTGCGCGACCGGACCGATGTGCTGTCGGCGCACGAACTTCGCGCCGCGCTGCGCGACTATGATGCCGTGCTGCCGACTTTGGGCGACCGCTTCCAAGCCGATGTTTTTGCCGATGTTCCCGCGCCGCGTACAAAGCTGCTGGCCAACTTCGGCGTGGGCTACAACCACATCGACGAGACGGCCGCCAAGGCTGCCGGGATCGCGGTTACGAACACGCCTGGTGCAGTCACCGATGCCACGGCGGACATCGCGCTTTCCCTTATCCTGATGACCGCCCGGCGGTTGGGGGAGGGGGAACGGCTCCTCCGCTCCGGCGGCTGGGAAGGCTGGCACCCGGTGCAGATGCTGGGCACGCATGTCACCGGAAAGCGCGTCGGAATCATTGGCTTCGGGCGGATCGGCAAGGCGATTGCCAAGCGCTGCCACTATGGCTTCGACATGGAGGTGGTGTTCCACAACCGCTCCCCGGTCACCGACCCCGGGATGCCCGCGCGGCAGGTCGGGATGGCCGAGGCTATGGCGGCCGATTTCGTGGTCGTGGCGGTGCCGGGCGGCAGGGCGACGCACCACCTGATAGACGCGAACGCCTTGGAAATGATGCAAAAAACCGGGATTTTCGTGAATATCTCCCGGGGCGATGTCGTGGACGAGACGGCGCTGATCGACGCTTTGCAGGAGAAGCGGATTGCGGGGGCTGGCCTCGATGTCTATGAGTTTGAACCGCAGGTTCCCGCAGGACTGATGGCGCTGGAAAACGTCACCCTGCTGCCGCATCTGGGCACCGCCTGCCTGGAAGTGCGGGAGAACATGGGGATGATGGCGGTGGCGAACCTGATCGCCTTTGCCGATGGCAAGGTGCCGCCGAAC
>NCDY01000149.1:2985-9853 GCA_002280405.1 Rhodobacterales bacterium 32-66-9
GGCGGGAAAGGCGTATCGCCCATCCCGCGACCATCGCTTATGCCGCCGCCTTCTCGCCTCCGAAGCGGCCGTAGAAGGTCTGCCCTGTCGCGGCCATCTCGCGCAGCAGTCCCGGGGCGTGGAAGCGGGGGCCGAACTGCGCGGCAAGGCCACGGCAGATCCCGACCGCCCGTTCCGCGCTGATCATGTCGAGCCACGAGAACGGCCCGCCTGACCAGGGCGCGAAGCCCCAGCCGAGGATCGCGCCCACGTCACCCTCGCGGATGTCGGTCAGGACGCCCTCGTCCAGCGCCTTCACCGCCTCCAGCACCTGCGCGAACAGCAGCCGGTGCTGAACGTCGGTCAGCAAGGGCTGCATCTTGTCCGACGGATATTTGCGGCAAAGACCGTCCCACAGACCCAGCCGATCGCCGGTGTCGGAGTAGGCGTAGAAGCCCGATTTCGACTTGCGGCCCAGGCGGCCCTGATCGGCCATCCAGAACAGGACCTTGTCCACCGCCTCATCCGGGTAGTCCGCACCCATCGCGGCCCTGGTCGCCCTGGCGATCTTCACCCCGAGGTCGATCGAGGTCTCGTCGACAAGTTGCAGGGGCCCGAGCGGCATGCCGACCAGCTTTGCCGCGTTCTCGATCAGCGCCGGTTCCACCCCTTCGGCCACCATACGGATGCCTTCGTTGATGTAGGGGATGATGCAACGGTTGGCGTAGAAGAAGCGGGCGTCGTTCACCACGATCGGGGTCTTGCGGATCTGGCGGACGAAGTCCAGCGCCTTGGCCACGGCTACATCGCCGGTCGCCTTGCCCCGGATGATCTCGACCAGGTTCATCTTGTCGACCGGACTGAAGAAATGGATGCCGATGAACTGTTCGGGCCGCTTCGACGCCGCCGCCAACCCGGTGATCGGCAGGGTGGAGGTGTTGGTGGCGTAGATCGCTGCCGTCGCGGCCTCGACCCTGGCGGTCACGTCGGCCTTGACCTTCGGGTCTTCGAACACGGCCTCGACGATCAGGTCGGTGCCGTCGAGGGCGGCATAGTCGGTGGTGGCGGTGATGCGGGAGAGCACCTCGGCGCGTCTCTCGGCTGTCACCTTGCCGCGCTTCAGCCCCTTGTCGAGCAGGCCCTCGGAATGGGCGCGGCCGCGATCAGCCGCCTCTTGCGTCGCGTCGATCAGCACCACCTCGATCCCCGCATTGGCGGCGACATAGGCGATGCCCGCCCCCATCATGCCCGCGCCGATCACGCCGAGCTTCCGTACCGACTGATCGGCGACCCCGGGCCGGTTCGCGCCCTTTTCCAGCGCCTCCTTGTTGATGAACAGCGACCGGATCATCGCCGAAGACGACGGGTTCATCAGGACGGATGTAAAGTGCCGCGCCTCGATCCTCAGCGCCGTGTCGAAGGGAACGAGAGCCCCCTCGTAGACGGCAGCCAGCAGTGCCTTGGCCGCCGGATAGACGCCCATCGTCTTGGCCAGCACCATCGCCGAGGCACCGACAAAGGTCTGGAACCCCGCCGGGTGGTAGGGCGTGCCGCCGGGCATCTTGTAGCCCTTCTGGTCCCAGGGTTTGACCAGGTCGGCCTCGGTGGCGGACAGCACCCATTCCTTCGCGCGGGCCAGAAGTGCCTCGGGCGCGACGACTTCGTCGATCAGACCCGCTGCCCTCGCGTCCTTCGGCGAGACGAGCCTGCCTTCCAGCAGGAAGGGCGCCGCCATCATCGCGCCCAGCTTGCGGGTCAGCCGCGTGGTTCCGCCCGCGCCGGGGAAGATGCCGACCATGATCTCGGGCAGGCCGATCCTGGCCTTCGGATTGTCGGCCGCGATGATCCGGTGGCCCGGGCGATGACGTTCAGATCCATCCCCCCGGCAAAGTCCTTCTTGCCGCTGGTCAGGATGATGCCCTTCACCCCCGGATCGCCGAGCGCCTGGTCGACCAGGTCGCCGAGAAGGGCAAAAGCCTCGGTCGACATCACGTTCATCGACTTCTGCGCGACGTCCCAGACGATCATCGCCACGCCGTCGGCATCGGTGGTCAGGGTGAAATCGGTCAAAGCAACAGCTCCTCCGGCGGCGAATCGACTGGCGGGACGTGGCTCAGCAGCAGCGGCCAGCGCGGATCATGCGTGTTCATGTGAGCTCTGGTCGCTTGCCAGTTGCCGTCCCGGCAGTGGAGCCAGAGCTTTGTGTAGTAGGGTGGAACCACAGGTTGGTCGCCGCCCCCCAGCAGGACCGTACTGTAAAGGCCGACAAGCCTTTCCGGGTGTTCGAAGCGGGCCTCGATGACGGTCCGAACCATGCGGGTCACGCCGCGCCAGCGCAGCATGTCGCAGAAATCGTCAAATCCCTCCTGCAGGTCGTCAAGCGACGTCACGGTAAGGGTTGCCGAAGATGTCTTGATGCAAAGCGGCAGGCTGACCGAACGGGCATAATCCTCGAACCGGTCATGGCTGACATGCGCCCCAAATGCGTCCAGATAGGACTGCAACATTTCGCAGGCAGATCTCAAACCCGTTTCCTTTCCAGTCACGGCCTGCCCAGTCAAAAACATGCGTGCAACCCACTTCTTGCGATGCACCGAATAAGAAACAGCACGCACTATACAACCCTTGGGAGATTGCTCAACCGAAAAGGACATGCGTGGCGCGACGAAACCGGCCCAGGCGATGCGGCTGTTCCGGCAGCGGATCGCGGCGGGACTCGCGGTCATCCGCCGATCTGCCCGGCTCGGCCGGGACTCGGACGGCCCGGGCCGAAAGAGCGGAATTCGCATTTGGCCATTTGCCGGTGGCGCCGGCTGGTCCCAACGCCAGGCTTCGTGCTGTGAAGCAAGCCGCCGGACCGGGTCAGCCCGTCTGCGGGGAACGGATGCGGCCTGAGACGCCCGCTCGCCACGGGCAGGCGCAGTGGCGCGACCGACGATCACGGGGTCCGCCCGGCGGCAGGGGGCCAGAGAACCGGATCGGCAAAGAGCGTGGCATCGGTCATCGGCCAACGGTCGGTCATGATCGGATACCGCGCCTCGGAAAACCGCCAGCCCCCGTCGCGAAGCACGAGCACCTGCCGCGCCCAGCGCGACGGAACCGCGAAGGTGCCATCCCTCAGCATGTGCGAGTGATGCCAGCCCTCGATCCGTCCGGCCCGGGCAAAGACGGCGTCCCGCGCAAGCCGCTTGTAATGCTGCACGCCGCGTGCCCTCAGCCCGCCGTGCAAGGCGTCGAAGGTCGGGCGCAGGTCGGCTTGCGCCGTCACCACAAGCCGGGCGGTTTCGGTCTGGACCAGATATGGCAGGTCGATCATCGCGGCATAGGCGGCGAAGTCCCCGGCCAGCACGGCATCCGACACCGCATCAAGGGCTGCCTGATAGAGGGCAAGCGCGTTCATCGCGGCCCCTTGAAGTCAGTGCCGTCGCGATAGGTAAAACGGGCCTTGCCGCCTTCCAGTTCGACCCGCAGGTCCACATCGGAATAGGTCGCCACTTCGCGCGGAGCCTTGCTTCCGATGACAAGGAAGCGGACGACGCTGTCGGTGCGGTTGATGAAATGGTGACCATCGCTGCTGCCCGCAGGGAAGGCGGCGCAGTCACCGGGATGCATCACCGTCTCGCCTGCGTCCTGCACCAGGGTGCATGTGCCTTCGGTGACCATGACGAATTCGTCTTCGTGCCGGTGCCAGTGGCGCAGCGACGACAGGGCCCCCGGCTCCAGCGTCACCAAGTTCACGCCGAACTGGGTCAGGCCCCCGGCCTCGCCAAGCCGCAGGCTGGAGCGGCCCCGCATCATGCCGGCATAGGGTTCAGGGTAGATCGAGCCGGTCTTCACCGGAACGGTCAGCGGATCGATGATGGGCACGGTCTGCTCCTGTTCTTCCACAGCTGGATGGAGATTTTGGAACTGCCGTTGCCGCCAGCGCAAGCAGACAGATGCGGCGCAAGGTCGGCGGCGGAGCGGAAACCGGCGGGCGCGGCCCTCAGGCCGACAGGGCAAGCGCGAGGAACTGCGGTTGCAGCTCGGGCACCGACATCCGGGTGTAGTTGACCATTTCGATCTTCAGTCCGGACGGCTGCGACGAACAGTAATAGACCGCCGAGCCCCGGCGCGTGCCTTGGACCGGGATTGCGGTCTCCAGCCAGTCGACCCAGACCCGGAAGCGACCGTTGCGCGGCAGTTCGATGGCCGCAATCCTTGGCTGAATTGCGACCACGCCACGCCGGATCATCGAGATTCGCTGCAGGCACAGCATGGCGCTCGCCCGTTGAGGCGTATGGACGACAACCTGCGCTTCGGCCATGAACACCGGCAGCGGAAACATGTAGCTGGCCGCCAGCGCGTCGATCTGGCCTGAAAGCAGCAATTCCCCGCGGTGACGCATGAATGCCTCTATCGCTGAATAACTCATGAAAACGCCCCTCAAAGCGATTTGAATACGCGCTCATCTTGGGAGAATCACCCTTGCCTCGGCGTAGGATTGCGACATCGACCCGCCCGGAAACGACAGTGACGCCGCGTTCCGGACCTGAGAGCTTTCCGCAGGAGCACGCGGCGGTTCCCGTCACGGTCAGACCCGCTCGATGATCGTCGCCGCGCCCATGCCGCTTGCGATGCACAAGGTGGCCAGACCCAGCGCCTTGTCCTGACGCTCCATTTCGTCCAGCAGGGTGCCGATGAGGATCGCGCCGGTCGCGCCCAAGGGGTGCCCCATCGCGATCGAGCCGCCATTGACGTTGACCCGCGCCGGATCGACGTCGAAGGCCTGCTGAAAGCGCAGGACCACGCTGGCAAAGGCCTCGTTCACCTCGAAAAGATCGATGTCGCCGATGGCCAGGCCGCTGTCGGCAAGGATTTTCTGCGTCACCGGGACCGGGCCGGTCAGCATGATCGTGGGATCGGTGCCGATCTTTGCCGTCGCGCGGATTCGGGCGCGGGGTTTGAGGCCGTGGGCCTTCCCGAACGCCGCGTCGCCGACCAGCACCGCCGCCGCCCCGTCCACGATGCCGCTGGAGTTTCCGGCATGGTGGATGTGGTTGATCCGCTCCAGGTGCGGATACTTCATCACGGCGACCTTGTCGAAGCCGGGCATCACCTCGCCCATGTCCTTGAAGGCCGGCTTCAGCGCGCCAAGGGCCTGCATGTCGGTGCCGGGGCGCATGTATTCGTCGGTCGAAAGGATCGGCAAACCGTTCTGGTCGCGGATTGTCAGGACGGATTTCGCGAACCGCCCCTCGGCCCAGGCCTGCGCGGCGCGGCGCTGCGAGTCCATCGCCAGCGCGTCGGCCATGTCACGGGTGAAGCCGTATTCGGTGGCGATGATGTCGGCTGAAATGCCCTGTGGCACGAAGTAGGTCTTCATCGCCAGGGTCGGATCGACGGCGATCGCCGCCCCGTCCGAGCCCATGGCGACGCGGCTCATCATCTCGACCCCGCCGGCGATGTAGGCGTGCCCCGCCCCGCCCCTGACCTGGTTGGCGGCAAGGTTCACCGCCTCCATCCCGGAGGCGCAGAAGCGGTTGATCGACAGGCCCGGGATGCGTTCGTCAAGATCCGACGCCAGCACCGCCGAGCGCGCCAGACACCCGCCCTGTTCGCCGACCTGGGTGACGTTGCCCCAGATCACATCCTCGATGACGGGGCCGTCCAGCCCGTTGCGGTCCCTGACCGCGTTCAGCACCTTGGCCGACAGCGCCACCGAGGTCAGTTCGTGCAACGACCCGTCGGGGCGGCCCTTGCCGCGCGGGCTGCGGACGGCGTCGTAGATGAAGGCGTCGGTCATCGGTGGCTCCTTACGCGGGGAAGGCCCGCTGCATCAGGTCGTAGGGGTGTTTCCAGCCGGGCAAGGCGGCGATGCGGTCCAGCCAGCGGTCGATGTGGGGCCAGTCGGCACGGGTGAAGCCGAAGGGTTCGGGGTAGTAGAGGTATCCCGCACAGGACAGGTCGGCGATGGTGACCGCTTCGCCCGCGACCCAGTTGCGGCCGGCAAGGTGGTCGTTCAGCACGGTGTAGGCGGCTTTCAGGCGGCCTTGCTGGAACGGGATGACGCCTTCGGGGCGTTTCTCGGGGGCCAGGAAGTTCATCAGGAAGCGGGTGGTGCCGATCTGGGCCGAAAGTTTGTGATTGTCCCAGAACAACCAGCGCAGAACCTCGCGCCGTTCGGCGGCAGAGCGCCCGCCCAGCTTGCCGGTCTTGGAGCTGATGTAGTCGAGGATCACCCCCGACTGGGTCAGCGTGGTGTCGCCGTCGACCAGCACCGGCACTTCGCCCATCTCGTTGATCTTCCTGAACTCCGGGCTGCGCGCCGCCCCCTTGAAGAAGTCGACGAAGACCGGCTCCCAGTCGAGATCGGCCATGGTCAGCGCCAGGGCGCATTTGTAGGCGTTGCCGCTTTCGCCGAAACAGTAGAGCTTCATGGACGTTCTCCGGGACCTTGGGGCTTGGGCGGGTCGAGCGGCCCGTCCTTTGGTCACAAACCTAGAACGCCTCGGCGGTCAGCGCCATGACCGTCTCGGCACCGCTTTCGATCCGGGCCAGATGCATGCCGCAAGCGGGAAGCTGGCGGGCCATGTAGAACCGGCCCGTGGCGATCTTCGCCTCAAGAAACGCGCGGTCGGCCGCGCCGGCGTCCAGCGCCGTGCAGGCGGCCTTGGCCATCCGGGTCCACATCAGGCCAAGGCAGACATGGCCCATCATGTGCATGAAGTCATAGGATCCGGCGAGGGCGGCATTGGGGTTCTTCATGCCCTCGGACATGAAGAACATGCCCGCCTGTTGCAACTGTTTCGAGGCGGCTTTCAAGGGTTCGGCAAAGCCGGTCATCCGCGCGTCGCCATCATGCGCCTTCACCTCGGCCTTCACCATGTCAAAGAAGGCCATCACATGC
>NCDY01000150.1 GCA_002280405.1 Rhodobacterales bacterium 32-66-9
CGGATTGGCGAGTTTCAGGGTAAAGGCACCGTCGGCGGTATCGAGGCGGTGGTTCTGGTCGCGTTCGGACGTGAGGGGATGCAGGGTGCCGGTCAGGCCCCAGTGGCGCAGCGCAAGGTCGGCAAGCGCCGGGGCGGGGACGCAGGGCGGTGGCAGCGAGAGCAGAGATCCGGCGGGGTCTGGGGTCATGGGTCTGTCCGTGGGCGAGGATAGCGGCTCGTGCGCGGGGGGCCAGCGGAATGTGCGGTTGACAAGTCCGACTAAATTAGTAAGGATATGTTTCAGCAGCCCAGCCAGTCCCGGATCGGGTCCGGGACACGCCCGGTGTCCTTCAAGCGGTGGAGTACGCCATGCAACAGCGCGACACGGCCCGGCGGGCCGAATTCCTTGATATCTTCCGGTCGGCGGCGACCGGGGTGTTTCCCGGCCCGGTGCTGGAGGCGCTGATCGCGCGACTGGAGGCGGCGCGATGAATGTCCTTGTCGAGCCCTGGCTGACGGCGGATGCAACCCCGGTGCATGACGCCCGCGTGCTGACCGAGGGCGGCAGTCTGGCGCGGATCGTGCTGGACGGGCAGGTCTATGCCTTGCGGATCACCCGGGCGGGCAAGCTGATCCTGACGAAGTAGGCGGTGGGCAGACTGCCCACCTGCCGGGGAGGGTGCATGGTCTGAAGTTCCTGCGCGTGGCTGGGCCCGGAGGGTTTAACCCCCTCCGGACCTCCTGCGGGATAATTGCGGCAGGGAAAGCCGGGGGCTCAGGCCTGCTTGCGGGCGTGTTTCGGGGCGGCGGGGTGTTCCGCTGCCGCGACGTTGCGTTTGACGGCGACAAAGCTGTCCGGGGTGACGGAGACCGAATCGATTCCTGCCTTGACCAGTAGCCGGGCGAAAGCCGGGTCGTTCGAGGGCGCCTGGCCGCAGAGGCCGACTTTCGCCCGGGCCTTGTGGGCGCGCGCGATCAGGGTTTCGATCATCCAGAGGACGGCGGGGTCGGATTCGTCGAAGAGGGGGGCGAGGTCTTCGCTGTCCCGGTCGATGCCCAGGGTGAGCTGCGTCAGGTCGTTCGAGCCGATGGAAAAGCCGTCGAAGCGGGTGGCGAATTCCTCGGCACGGATGACGTTCGCGGGGATCTCGCCCATCACATAGACCTGAAGGCCGTCCTTGCCGCGTGTCAGGCCGTGTTTCGCCATGGTGGCGAGGACGCGGTCGGCTTCCTCTGGCGAGCGGCAGAAGGGGATCATCACGACGGCGTTGTCAAAGCCCATGTCGCGGCGGAGGCGCTGGATGGCGCGGCATTCGAGGGCGAACGTATTCGTTGGTCTTGAAGTCGCTCATCCGGATGATGACGGGTCGCGGCCAGGCGACGGCGGCGATCTGCGACAGACCGCGGGCGAGGCCGTCGACGAAATACTCGGTCTTGTCGGGATAGGCGCGGGTCAGCTCGGCGATCCGGGCTTTGGCGTCGGCGTCGGCAAGGCTGTCGAAGTGGACAAGGGCCATCGGGTGGACCTTGAGCGCGTTCATCACCACGAATTCCATCCGGGCAAGCCCCACGCCGTCGAAAGGCAGCCGCCACCAGCGGAAGGCGGCAGAGGGATTGGCGAGGTTGAGCATGACTTTCGTGCGGGTCGGTGGCAGGTCGTCGAGTCGGATGTCTGCGGTGGTGACCTCGGCCAGGCCCTGATGGATCAGACCCTCGTCCCCGCCCGAGCAGTTGACCGTGATCTCCTGCTCGTCGTGCAGGATGTGAGTTGCGGTGCCGGTACCGACGATGGCGGGCAGGCCCAACTCGCGGCTGACGATGGCGGCGTGGCTGGTGCGACCGCCGTGGTCGGTGACGATGGCGGAGGCGCGTTTCATGATCGGAACCCAGTCGGGGTCGGTGGTGCCGGTGACAAGAATCGCGCCGTCGACGAAGCGGTCGATGTCGCGGGCGCTTTCGATCAGGCAGACGCGGCCGGTGGCGACGGCAGATCCGACGCTGAGGCCCTTGAGCAGCACCGTCCCGGCCTGCTTCACGCTGTAGGACCGGATCAGTCCCGCCTTGACGCGGGACTGCACGGTTTCGGGACGGGCCTGGACGATAAATATCTCGCCCGTGTCGCCGTCGCGCGCCCATTCCATGTCCATCGGCAGGCCATAGTGGTCCTCGATGGTGACGGCCATCCGCGCAAGCGACAGGATTTCGGCGTCCGACAGCACGAAGGCCGCGCGTTCCGCCTTCGATGTCGGGACGTTCTTGGTCGCCCCGCCTTCGGCACCGGCATAGATCATCTTGATCTCTTTCGCCCCGAGCGATTTCTTGATGATCGGGGTGAGACCCTTCTTGGCGAGGAAGGGCTTGAACACCTCGTATTCATCAGGGTTGACCGCACCTTGCACCACGTTCTCGCCAAGGCCCCAGGCGGCGGTGATCAGCGCGACCTTGTCAAAGCCGCTTTCGGTGTCGATGGAGAACATCACGCCCGAGCCGCCGGTATCGGAGCGCACCATGCGCTGGACGCCGATCGAGAGCGCGACCCTGGCATGGTCGAAGCCCTTGAGAGTGCGGTAGGTGATCGCGCGGTCGGTGAAGAGCGACGCATAGCAGCGGCGGCAGGCGGCAAGCAGGGCGGCCTCGCCCCGCACGTTGAGATAGGTTTCCTGCTGGCCCGCGAAGCTGGCATCCGGCAGATCCTCGGCGGTGGCAGAAGAGCGGACGGCGACCGAAAGGTCGGTGGTCCCGGCGCGTCGCGAAAGCTCGCGGTAGGCCGTGAGGATGTCGGCCTCGATGTCCTTCGGCCAGGCTCCGTCAAGAATCATCGCGCGGACCTGCGCGCCCGCGTCGTGAAGGGTCAGTCTGTGGTTCTGCCAGCGGCGCAGGGTTTCGGCGATCCGGTCGTCGAGGGTGTTGGCCGCGAGATAGGCGCGGAAGGCATCTGCCGTGGTGGCAAAGCCGCCGGGAACCTTGATTCCCTTCTTGCCGAGTTGCTGCACCATTTCGCCAAGCGAGCTGTTCTTGCCGCCGACAAGCGCCACGTCGCCGCGCGACAGGTCTTCAAACCACAGGATGTTTCGGGGTGTCTTCGACATTGCGCATTCCCTTCCGGATGACGGAGTGTTCCGCCTAGCAAGCTGCGCCCGGGTTTCGGTCCGGGCCATGACACGGATCAAGGCGCAAGGCCGAAATCCGCGGTCAACATCGGACAGCCAGCAAGAAAGGGACCCCATCATGGGCAAGGGTGTGATCCAGGACCTGATCCGAAGCCTGAAAGGCAGCGCGACGCTTGACGCCGCGCGGCTGTCGCGGGCGGCAGCGGAGTTGCGTCCACTGTTTCCCGGGATGCCGGAGCCGGAAACCGGCGGACCCGATCCGATGCATCAGCTGTTGCACATGATCGATGTCTGCCTGCCGGGCTGGACGATCCAGTTGACCGGCAAGGCCAGCGAGCCGGACGGACACTGGCGCTGTTCGCTGCGCGAGACGCGGGGCAGCGACGAGGTCGAGATCATCGGCCAGGGCTCGGGGCGCGTGGTGGAACTGGCGCTTCTGGAGGCGTTCCTGCATGTGGGCGAGTTGAAGGCGCCCAACTGACCGCTCGTCGATGACTTCGTCACGCCTCGCTGCATCGTCCGACGAAAAGACGAAGTCGAACGAGGCGGGGTCAGCCGCCGGTGTGGCTCATGTGGCGGGTGATCTGGCCGGTCACCTGTCGGCGGGAATAGTCGAAGTCGTGGCCCCTGGGTTTGCGCGCGATGGCGGCGCGGATGGCTGACTCGACGACCGAGTCGTCGGGGCTGGCGCGCAACGGCGCGCGGAGATCGGCCATGTCTTCCTGGCCGAGGCACATGTAAAGCTCACCGGTGCAGGTCAGCCGGACGCGGTTGCAGCTTTCGCAGAAATTGTGGGTCAGCGGCGTGATGAAGCCGAGCTTCTGGCCAGTTTCCTCGACCCGGACATAGCGGGCGGGGCCGCCGGTGCGTTCGGCAAGGTCGGTCAGCGTCAGCCGTCCGGCAAGGCGGGCGCGCAGGTCTTTCAAGGGCCAGTATTGGTCGAGGCGCAGGGGGGACATGTCTTCGCCCATCGGCATCACCTCGATGAAGGTCAGATCGTGGCCTTCGCGGGCACACCAGTCGAGGAGGGGAAAGAGCTCGTCCTCGTTGAAGCCTTTCAGGGCGACGGCGTTGATCTTGACCTTGAGGCCCGCCGCCTTTGCGGCCGCGATCCCGTCGAGGACTTGCGGCAGGCGGCCCCAGCGGGTGATGTCGGCGAATTTCTTCGCGTCGAGCGTGTCGAGGGAGACGTTGATCCGTCTTACGCCCAGGTCGGCCAGGGGCCCAGCGAATTTCGCAAGTTGGCTGCCGTTGGTGGTCAGCGTCAGTTCCTTCAGCGCGCCGGTGGCAAGGTGGCGGGACATCGCCTGAAAGAAGGTCAGGATGCCCTTGCGCACCAGGGGCTCGCCGCCGGTGATGCGCAGCTTTTGCACGCCAAGGCGGATGAAGGCGGTGCACAGTCGGTCAAGTTCTTCCAGCGACAGGAGGTCGGCCTTGGGCAGGAAGGTCATGTGTTCCGACATGCAGTAGGTGCAGCGGAAATCGCAGCGGTCGGTGACCGAGACGCGCAGGTAGCTGATGGCGCGGGCGAAGGGGTCGACAAGCGGCTGCATGGGGCGAAGGTAGGCCTGCGGGGGGCCTTGCACAAGTCGGGATGCGACGATTGCGGGGCGCGGGGCGGCAGGGTAGTCTTTCGCCATGCGACTGTTTGTGCTTGTCCCCGTTCTTGGCCTTGCGATGTCGGGCTGCGCGCTGTTGCGCCAGATGGCGGAGGGACCGGCCGGGCCTGCGCCTGCGGTGTCGGCCGGCGACCCGGGCCCCGCCGGTGCCAGGAGCGCGGCAGCGCTGGACACGACCACGGCGCGGGACAGGGCCGTGGCGCTGGCTGCGCCGGCACAAGCGGGCGAGCGGGCGCTTGGCAAGGTGGTGGTGGCTCTGGCGCCTCCGGCCAAGCCTGGGATCTGGCTGTCGTCTCCCCTGGTCACGGCGGTCGCGCCGGGCCGGATCGTGACAGCAGCGGGCAAGAGCCTGGCGGTCGAGCTGCGGCCAGGGACGGGCGGCGCGCTTTTGTCTTTGGCGGGGTTCCGGGCGCTGGGGCTTGGCCTGACCGACCTGCCGGAGGTGACGGTCTACAGCCCCTGACCCAACCGGGCCCGAACGGTCGACAGGCGCGGGAAGATCGGAGGGTGGCGACCGGGATCAGGCTGCGGTCTGGCCTGCGATGTCGGCCAGCGTGCCGCTGACGTGCCAGTCGGCGTCGAGGCACAGAAGATCCGCGAGATCGCGGTGTTCGGGAGTGGCAAGCTCGGGGCGGTCGATCAGGCGGGCCGGGGCGGCCACGGCCATGTCGAGGGCGGTCTGCGGGCTGATGCCGACCTGCGTGATCAGGCGGCGGAGACCCTCGGCCATCGTCACATGCGCACCCGCGAGCGAGCCCTCGGCGTTGACGAGGCGGCCGTTGCGCAACCAGACATCCTGCCCATAAAGGCGGAAGTGGTCCGAGCCGCCGACGGTGCTCATCGCGTCTGAGACCAGGAACATCCGGCCCGCAACGGGCCGCGCGCGGCTGGCGAGGCCGATCATCTCATCGGCGACATGGATGCCGTCGCAGATGATGCCGGCATAGGCGGTAGATGCGTGAAACAGGTCGCCCCGGCGTCGAGGAGAGCGCGGGTTTCCGCCGCCGTGGCGTCGGAATGGCCGATGGAGACCACGGCCCCGGTCGCGGTGATCTGGCGGACCTGCGCAGGGGTGACGCTTTCGGGGGCGACGGTGATCTTGACGAAGATCCCTTCAGAGCGGAGGCGCCGGATATGGGCAAGGGTGGTGGCGTCGAAGGGGCGGATGTGTTCGGCGGCATGGGTGCCTCGACGGGCAATCGACAGGTGCGGGCCTTCGATGTGAAGCCCGAGAAGGCCCGGCTCTCCCCGCGCGGCAATCACGGCATCGACGGCGCGGGACAGCACCGGGGGTGCATCGGTGATGATCGTGGGCAGGATGCCGACGGTGCCGAAGCGGCGATGTGCGAGGGCCATGGTGCGCAGGGCGGTGCGGGTCTGGTCGTTGTTCAGGAGTGCATCACCGCCGCCGTTGACCTGCAGGTCAAGGAAGCCGGGGGTCAGCGTGCCGGAAAGGCGGCGGGCAGGGGCTTCGGTCGGCAGCGAGGCGGTGACGGTGACCGTGACGCTGCGGCTGCCCGCGATGCCGAGGGCGACGTCCGTTCGCAGGCTTTGCCCGTCGAAGAGGGCGTCGGGGACAAGCCAGAGGTCGGGCTTTGCGCTCATGACCGGGGTCCCGTGAAGAAAGGGCGGCGGCGGGCGGTCTGCACCCGGGCAAGCGCCAGGGATCGCGGCAGGCTCTGCCGGCTTTCGCGGGCGCTTGCAATCGTCTCGGGGCGGAACTGCGCCAGAGGCAGCGCGTCGGGCAGGCGTTTGCCGTCGAGGTCGGCCATCCGGCGCGCGACGGCCGCGGTCGCCTTTGCGGCGGGCCGACAGTATCGGAGGCGGTCGGCGAGGCCGAAGTGGCGCCGGGTGCGAAGGTCCTGGCGGGGAGAGTTGCCCTGCCGATGGGTCGGGTCGGTCAGCATCGCCGTTTTCATGCTGTCGGCGGGAGAGGCACCGCTGGCCCATCCGGTCTGGGCGCGGAGGGCGTCGGGCGCGTGAAGCGCCCTGCGCCGGGCGACGGTCAGGCCGGGGCCGACCTTCCGGAAGGCGACGCCAAGCTGGGCAGGCCGAAAGCGGGGCCCGGGGTGCGGTTGGTCGGTGGCATGGGCTTCAAGCGTGACGCCGGAGCAGCCAGCGCAGGCCTGGAGGAGGAGGGGGGCGCGGGTCAGCGGCAGGTGGCTGAGGTCCAATGGCCAGAACTCGACACCGGGCTGGCCGCCACTGCCGCCGGTCAGGGCGCGGGTGCGGGACGCCTTCGGCGCACCCGGGTGGCCGGTGCGGGCCCACGGGCAGCCGACGGTTTCCCCGGCGCGGTTAACGGTGATGATCTGGTGGAGGTCAGGCATGCCGTGCCTCGTTCAGGGCGTGGAGGGCGGCACCTCTGGCACCGGAGGCGTCGCCGCCTTCGGCGAGGCGGATCGACGGGATCTGGAAGCCGGAAAAGGTGGCGCGGGTGAGGCGCGCCGTGAGGTCGTCGGTCAGCCCGGGCGCGCGCGAGAGGCCGCCGCCGAGGACGATGACTTGCGGGTCGAGGGTCATGCAGAGGGTGACCAGGAACTCGGTCGCAAGGTCGAGCCAGATCTCCCAGGCCCGGGCGAAGTGCCGGTTCCGCGCGCGGTCGGCGACGATGGTTTCGGGCGCGTGCCCGGTGCCCGCAAGGTGGGCCGCGATGCGGGACAGGCCGGGGGCGGAGAGATAGGTCTCAATGCAGCCCAGTCGGCCGCAGCCGCAGGTAAGGAGGGGGAGGCCGTGCATCGCGATCGGGGCGGCGGCGAGGGGAAAATGGCCAAACTCGCCGCCGGTTGCGGCGGGCGAGGGCAGGAGGTGGCCGCCGGTCACCACGCCGCCCGCAACCCCGGTGCCCAGGATCAGGCCGACGGCGGGGTCCGCACCTTTGGCGGCACCGAGCATGGCTTCGGACAGCGTCAGGGCGCGGCAGTCGTTGATCCAGGCGACGTGGCGGCCCGCCGCACCTGCAAGGTCCTGCGCAAAGGGTTTGCCGGAGGCGGGGAGGTTCGAGGTAAGGGCAAGGCCGGTGGCGGGGTTGATCAGGCCCGCGGCGGAGATGCCGATGGGGAGGCTGCTCCCGCGGGGTTCGCACCAGCGGATCGCCTCGGCCATGGCGGTGACGAGGGCGGGGTAGGTCTTTGGTGTGGGCCAGCGGTGGCGGGCGGCGCGGGACCAGTCGGGCGCGAAGACCTGCGCCTCGATCTTGGTGCCGCCGAGGTCGATGCCGGCCGAGATCGGAGCGGCGATCATGGCGTCACCCGGTGAAGGTTCACGCCCTGGACGACACGGGTGCGGCCGCCCTCGCCGGCGGCGCCGTCGTCGACGTCCAGCCCCTGCCTGTCGGACCAGGTCATGGCGAGATGCTGCGCGAGGGCGACGCGGAGGGGGGCGGACCAGAGGTCTGTGGCGGGTTGGCGGATGTCGGGAGCGGTGATCCTGGACCGGGGGAACCGGGTGCGGAGGTGCGCGCGGAGGTCCGTGTCACAGGCGCGGGTCAGGGGGGCGGCCGAGCGCAAACGCCAAAGGTCGGTCTCGGGCGTGATGCGGCTTTTCGGGCCGTGGCGGAAGCCGAGGGCCGCATTCCTGAGGGCCGGGATCTGGTCGGCGGAAACCCGGGTGGCGTGGCGGGTAAGGTCGGTCATTCTGGCGTTTGTTTGGCTGGCCGGGTGCCCCGGACCCCGGTCCTTCCCGTGAAGGCGGGAAAGGAGGCGGTTCTGGCGGGTGCGGTGCGGCGCGGGAAGATGCAGGGCGTGCGGGTGGCAGCGGTTATGGAATTGAGCGCGTCCCGCGCAAGCCTTTTTTCTCGCCGCGGCGCGCGAAGGGCGCCGGGTCGGCTTGGCCGTTTGCCGCCGGCGGGGATATCTGGCGAAGGGAAAGCCGGGAGGGGGATCATCGGGTTTGGGTGACCTTCGACAGGGTCGCGGGGCGGTCGGGGTCGTGGCCGAGGGCGAGGGCGGTCCTGAGCGCGAGGGGGTAGGTGAGGATGAGGAGCGCCGCGGCGGCGGCGGCCGGGGTCAGATTTGTGGCCCCGGCGTCGGAGGGGCGCAGGCGGAAGACGGTGCCGCCTGCGGCGCGGAAGCGGGAGTCCGCGGCGTCGAGGCTAGGTTGAACCTCTGGCGCTTCGGTGTCGAGGATCAGGATGAGCAGGGGGTTGGTGACAAGCTGCAGGGGGCCGTGGAGGACTTCGCTGCTTGAGTAGGCCTCGGCGTGGAGGGCGCAGCATTCCTTGAGTTTGAGGGCAAGCTCCTGTGCGGCACCAAAGCCGGTGTCGCGGCCGATGACATAGACATGCGAGGCACCGAGGAGGGCGGCGAGGATGGCGCGGGTCTGGGGGCTGTCCTTGCCCTGCAAGGTTTGGATTGCGCGGGCGGAGGCTGCGGCCCGCGGGGCGTAGGCGGGGATGAGGGCGGAAAGGAGGGCCATGCCGCCCGCGATGGCGCCGATGACGGATTTGGTGGCGGGGACGGCAAGTTCGGGGCCGGCACCGATGTGGAGCGTGGCGTGGGCGGCGGCCTCGACCGGGCTGTGCGGGGAATTGGTCAGGGCGATGACCTTGGCGCCTGCGGCGCGGGCACCATGCGTGGAGCGGACGAGGTCATCGGAGGCACCGGATTGGGAGACGACGAGGACAGCCGACTGGTCAAGGCGGACGCCCGGGCCGAGGGAGAAGATCGAGGGGGGGAGCGAGGTGGTGGGCAGGCCGGTCTCGCGCATCAGCTCGTAGGCGAGGATGTTGGCGGCGGCGTCGGAGGAGCCGCGGGCGACGGTGTAGATCGCGCGGGTGCCGGTGAGGTCGGGCAGGGTGACGCGCTGGGCGACGGAGGCGGCGAAAACTGCCGGGGCCTCGGCGATCTCGCGCGCCATGTGCTGGCCAGCGTCGGGGAAAAGGTCGGTCATGGAAACGCTCGGGTTTGGCGGCGGTGCCCCCCCACCCCCGGCCCCTTCACACGCGGGGGGAGGGGAAGTGCTTGGGGCCTCCGGCGCGCACAGGGACGAAGGTCGCGCCGGTCATGGCGTTGCAGCCTCCGGCGGAGATACTCTGGGACAGAAAATGAGCTGGGGGAAGGGCGCGGGGGGCATTGGCGGAGCCTTTGGGCGTCAAGTTGCGCCCAGATGTCCGAAAGATCGACGATCCGGCCGGTCGTCCGGGCCGGGTCGAGGGCGAGGGTGGCGATGCCGGGCCCCGTCGCGTGAGAATCGAGACGGGGAGACTTTGGGTCGCGCCGCGCAGGTCTGCGGTGATAATCCCGCATCGGGGTCGGTTTTCCGGCGGCGTGCGCGGGGGCCTGCCGCCGCCACATCGCGCGGCCATCACCGTGTCAAAGAGATGGGCGTCTGCCGGGTTGAACGTCAGGCCGGACGCCCCGCCTTCCGCCACGGTGGGGTCGCCTGGAAGGGCGGCGCAGAGCTTCGACTTGCCCTCAATCATCCCGGAAGCGATGACCGCGCCGCCGTGGAATTCCACGGTCAGCGGGTCGTCGCCGCTGCCCGAGACCCCGGCGGGGATCAGGGTCATGTTGAGCTGGCCGATGAAGGTGGCGACAAACCTGGTCGCGGGGTGATGGCAAGGCTCCATGGGGGTGCCGAACTGTGCGGTACGGCCCTTGCTCAAGAGCGCGATGTGGTGCGCCGTGGTCATCGCCTCGATCCGGGCGTGGGCGCTGGCAGCGCCACCGCGGGGCATGAGGGACACCCCAGTCGCGTTCATTCTGGGTTCATCGAGGCTGAATATACTTTCCCCACCGAACAATCAGGGAGGGAAAAATGACAACGAAGACATTGACTGCTGCCTGCACGCTATTTGCAATGGCGATGAGTATCGCCGCCCCTGTCCATGCCAATGGCGAGTGCTCAGAGGGGTGCGAGCCGCCGCCCCCGCCGGAAGAGCAAACCAAGGGCAACAATGGCTGGGGCAACGGTCCGGATTCCACGAACGCAGGAAGCTTCTCGGGCGGCACGGCGGAGACAAAGTCGGTGAACGGGCTTGGTGCCGACACGTTCGACGGCAAGTTCGAGGGGCGCTAGATCGGGATGATGTTTGATGGAAACAT
>NCDY01000151.1 GCA_002280405.1 Rhodobacterales bacterium 32-66-9
CGTTCCAGAAGGATCACTTGCATGGTCTGGTGCTCCTTATTTCACGGCATAGGGCAGCAGGGCGAGGAAGCGGGCGCGCTTGATGGCCTGGGCCAGTTCGCGCTGCTTCTTGGCCGAGACGGCGGTGATGCGGGACGGGACGATCTTGCCGCGCTCGGAGATGTAGCGCTGCAGGAGACGCGTGTCCTTGTAGTCGATCGCCGGAGCGTTGTCGCCCGAGAAGGGGCAAACCTTGCGGCGGCGGAAAAACGGTTTGGTCGCCATGATGTCTATCCTTTCCTCAGATCAGCGACGCGGAGCGCCGAACGACGGCCGGTCGCCGCGGTCGCCACTGCGGTCGCCGCCACGGTCGCCGCCACGGTCGGGGCGGTCGCCAAAGGACGGACGCTCCCGGCGTTCGCCGCCGAAGCCGCCACGGTCGCCACGCTCTTCGCGCTCGTCACGCTTCTGCATCTGCACCGAAACACCTTCGGCATGCTTGTCGACCTTGATGGTCAGCACACGCATCACGTCGTCGTGCAGGCGCATCAGGCGTTCCATTTCCTGCACGGCCGCGGCGGGCGCGTCCGATTTCAGGAAGGCATAGTGGCCCTTGCGGTTCTTGTTGATCTTGTAGGCCATCGTCTTGACGCCCCAGTATTCGTTCTCGACGACCTTGCCGCCGTTGTCGGAAAGAACTGCCGAGAAGTGTTCGATAAGGCCTTCGGCCTGCGCGTTGGACAGGTCCTGGCGCGCGATGAAGACATGCTCGTAAAGCGGCATGCGGGCTTCCTTCGTGTCAGGGCGGCTTCATAGGACGGGCAGGACCCTTTCCGCAGCCCGTCCACGAGAGGCATCGCCGGTTCATGGAAAAGCGGAAAGGATGCGGCCTTATACAGATGTGGCCCGCCCGCGCAACCCCCGTCGAGATGCGGCTGCCGGGCCGTCAGCCGCGCTGTCATCCGGGCGGTCACGCCGGGTCTTTCGGTCGGCGCAATTCGCGCCGTTCGCGGACGAAAGTGTAGTCGTGGTAGCCCAGGCGCGCGGCCGGAGCATAGCGCGTCGGGTCAAGACGGCCGTCCACGAGGCAGTCGTCGCGGATATGGACGCCCACCACCTCGCCGATCAGCACCTTCTCGGGCCCCAGGAGGTCGACCAGCTTCACCACCCGGCACTCCAGCGTCGCCGGGGCATCCGCCACGCGCGGGCAGTCGATGGCACGGCATTCGGCCTTGGCCACACCCGCCGCCAGGAACTCGTCCGTCCCGCGCGGAAAGCGGGCCGAGGTCGCGTTCATCGCCTCCAGCGCCGCTTCGGCCACGATGTTCACCGCGAAGACGCCGCTGTCCAGGGCATTGACCATGCTGTCGCGGCAGTCGCCCGCGAACATCACCTGCGGGGGCGTGTAGCCCACGGCGTTGAAGAAGGAATAGGGGGCGAGGTTGTCGCCGGTCGCGGCGCGGGTGGAGATCCAGCCGATCGGTCGGGGCGAGACGATGGCCGAGAACGGGCTGTGCGGCAGCCCGTGGCCATCGGCGGGGCGGTAGAACATGTCGGACCCTGTTTCACAAATTGATCGTGACACTGCGCCATGTTACGGCGCGATTCCAGTGAATTTCGGCCAGTGGATTCGGCAAGCACTTCGGGTGGGATCGGCGGCGCGTGTACCGGCTTGAGGAAGAGACAGAGGACGACTGGTGGGAGGTCGAGGCGCTTTATGACCTCTGCTTTGCTCCGGGCCGTTCGGCGTTGTCCTCCTACCGGCTGCGCGACGGCGTGCCCACCGTCGCCCCGCTGTGCCTGACGCTGCGCGATGACAGCAACGCCCTGGCTGCCGTCATCCGCTACTGGCCCGCGCTGATCGGCGAACACGATGTGCTGCTTCTGGGCCCCGTTGCCGTCCACCCGACGCACCAGGGCGAAGGGCTTGGGGCGCTGCTCATCAATGAAAGCCTGGCCGAGGCGCGGCGTCTGGGCTGGGAACGGGTGATGCTGGTCGGCGATGCGCCCTATTACGGACGCTTCGGGTTCCGCAAGCTCGAGGGGGTCGAAATGCCGCCCCCGACCAACCCCGACCGCGTTCTGGGCCTGGAGCTGAAGGCGGGTGCCTGGGCCGGTGTGACCGGCATGGTCGGCAAAGCGACCTAGGGCCATTGCGCGACGGGAAAGCCGCCCCATATCAAGGCAATGGACCACAGCCTTCCGTCCCGTCCGTCCTCGGATCTCGCGGCCGAAGTCGCCGGACTTGCCCGGCGCTACCGGCGTGCCAACGGGCCGGTGATCCGGCTGGTGAACCGGCTGGGCAACACGCTTGAAAGCCGGCTGTCCACGCTGCCGGCCGGGCTGCGCAGCCAGATCGAGAAGGTGACGGCGCAGGCGCTGCTGGCATCCTACGGCGTCGCGGCGCGGGCCCCCGATCTTGGCGAACGCGGACCGCTGGCCGCCGTTATCGCCGCCGGGGCCGCTGGCGGGGCCGGGGGCCTGCCGACCGCCGTGGCCGAGCTTCCGGTGACGGTGACGATCTTTCTGAACGCGATCCGTGCCGAGGCGCGGAACGCGGGGCTCGATCCCGATGACGACAGGGTGCGCGCCGAATGCCTGCAGGTCTTTGCGGCGGGAACGCCGCTGGCACAGGATGACGGGGTCAACACCTCTTTCATCGCCTCGCGGCTGGCGCTGACGGGATCGACGGTGCAGAACCTGATTGCCGCCATCGCCCCGAAGTTTGCCGCCGTGCTTGGCCAGAAGCTGGCCGCGCAGGCCGTTCCGGTGATCGGCGCGATCTCTGGCGCGGCGCTGAACGCGGCCTTTCTGTCCTATTACCGCGAAATTGCCCGCGTCAGGTTTGCCTTGCTGGCACTGGCGAAGATCCACGGGGCCGAGGCGGTGGACGCGGAATTCCGTCTTGCGGCAACTCCGCCGAAGGTGATCAACGCCTGATGCGGTTGCGATCCGGGCCGTCTCTTGGGTAAATGCCCCGCGGCGGGGGAGAGAGCGGCATGTGCGCCGACGTGATTGCAAGACTGAAATCGCAGGCCGATGCGCCGGATCGGGTCTGGCTGGCCGGTGGGTCGACATATGCCGGGCTGCTGGCCGAAACCGGGCGGCTTGCCCATGCGCTGGTGGCGCTTGGCCTGCGAAAGGGCGACCGGCTGCTGCTGCAGGTGGAAAAATGCGAGGCGGTCCTGGCGCTCTATCTCGCCTGCCTCAGGGCCGGGGTGGTGTTCCTGCCGGTGAACCCGGGCTATACCGTCGGCGAGACCGCGCATTTCCTGACCGATGCCGCGCCCGCGCTGGTGGTCACCGACCCCGGACGGTCGGCGGCTCTTGCCGCCTCGGGACGGCGGGTTGTGGCACTGGCGAAGCTGATGGAGATGGCGGCGCGGGAAGACGCGGCCTTTCGCGACGCGGCCCATGAGCCCGACGATCTGGCCGCGATCCTGTACACCTCGGGCACGACAGGCCGCGCGAAAGGCGTCATGCTGACGCGGAGGAACCTTGCGTCCAACGCCGCGGCTCTGGCGGATCTGTGGCGGTTCACCGCAACCGACGTCCTGCTTCACGCCTTGCCGGTCTTTCACACCCACGGGCTTTTCGTCGCGACGAATTGCGCGCTGTTTTCCGGCGCCAGCATGATCTTCCAGCGCGCATTCCAGCCTGCCGCCGTGCTTGCGGCACTGCCGCAGGCGACGGTGATGATGGGCGTGCCGACCTTCTACACGCGCCTGCTTGCCGACCCCGGCCTGACGCGTGAGGTCTGCGCCGGGATGCGGCTGTTCATCTCCGGCTCCGCGCCGCTTTCACCGGCGACCCATGCCGAGTGGCTGGCCCGGACCGGCCATGCCATCCTGGAACGCTACGGGATGACCGAGACGAACATGATCACCTCGAACCCCTGCGAGGGCGCGCGGCGGCCAGGGACCGTGGGCATGCCGCTTCCGGGCGTCGAGGTGCGCATCGCCGGGCCAAGGGGTGTGCTGCCGCAGGGCGAGGCGGGGGCGATCGAGGTGCGCGGGCCGAACGTCTTCAGGGGCTACTGGAAGCTGCCGGAGAAGACGGCGGAGGAGTTCCGCGACGGCTGGTTCGTGACCGGCGACCTCGGCGCATTCGATGCCGAGGGATACCTGTCGATCCTCGGTCGGGCCAGGGATCTGGTGATCAGCGGAGGGTTGAATGTCTATCCGGCCGAGATCGAGGCGGCGCTGGACGATCTGCCGGGCGTTGCGGCCTCGGCGGTGATCGGCGTGCCGCATCCCGATTTCGGCGAGGCCGTGGTGGCCTGTCTGGTGGCCGCGCCGGGGGCCAGGCTTGAGGAAGCGGCGGTGCGCGGGGCGCTGCGCGACCGGCTGGCGGCGTTCAAGATACCGAAGCGGGTTCTGGTCCTGCCCGACCTGCCCAGGAATGCGATGGGCAAGGTCCAGAAGGCGGCCCTGCGGCAGGCGCATGACGGGCTTTTCGCCGGCGGATGATGCAGCCCGGCCGCGGTGGATGGAGTTCGGACCTGAGCACGGCCCGCCGCTTGACCGCGGCATTCAACCCTTCGCGCCTGTCGGCGCGCGCCACGGATCGGCAGGTCCGGTGCGGGCACCTGACCTGCCCGGGTCAGCCCGTCTCCTGCCCCGAAAGCCAGTCCATCAGATGGGCCCGCGCGCTTTCGGCACCTTCCGCCCGGGCGCGGTCGATCACGACCCGCGCCTCGGTCAGATCGACCCTGCGCAACAGCGCCTTCACCGGCCCGACCGAGGCGGGTCGCATCGACAGGCTGCGAAAGCCGATGGCCGCCAGCGCCAGCGCCTCGACGGGCCGCCCGGCGTCTTCGCCGCAGAACGACAGCATGGTTCCGGTTTCGGCGCAGCGCGCCACCACCAGTTCCAGAAACGACAGGAACGTCAGGTTCAGCGTGTCATAGCGGCGGCGCACAAGCTCGTTCTCGCGGTCGGCGGCGAAGAAGAACTGCTTCAGGTCATTGCCGCCCACCGAAATGAAATCGGTCAGCTCGTAGAACGCCTTCGGCGCGTAGGCGAGCGACGGCGTCTCCATCATCGCGCCGATCTCGATCCTTTCGGGGACCGGATGGCCAAGGGATTTCTCGCGGTGAAGTTCGCGCAGGACATGGGCGCGGGCGGCCTGAAATTCGCTCATCTCGGTGATCAGCGGGAACATCACGGTCAGGGGCCGCCCGTTTGCCGCGCGGATCAGCGCCTGGATCTGCATCCGCAGCACCCCGGGTTTGTCCAGACCGACGCGCACCGCGCGA
>NCDY01000152.1 GCA_002280405.1 Rhodobacterales bacterium 32-66-9
CCGGCTTCGGAAAAGCGCGCCGGGGCAAGGCGGCTGCAGGCCATTGGTTGCGCCGGACGCCTGACCGGTTTCTCTGAAACCGAGGATGGGCGCTACATGATCACGCTCTCGGGCATATCGCGGTTTCGGGTGAAAGAGGAAGTCCAGGGCTTCACGCCCTACCGCCGCTGCCTCGTGGACTGGGCACCCTTTGGCCGTGACCTCGGACCCGGCGAGGAAGACCCGGGCTTCCGGCGTGACGCCTTCATGGCGCTGCTCGGTCGCTACTTCACCAAGCTTGAACTGTCGACCGACTGGCACGGCATGAAAGAGGCCGAGACCGAGCTGCTCATCAACTCGCTGTCGATGCTCTGTCCGTTCAGTCCCGAAGACAAGCAGGCGCTTCTGGAAGCTCCGACACTGGTGACCCGGCGCGAAACCATGGTCACCCTGATCGAATTCGCCCTGCGCGGCGGTGCCGATGAGGAAATCCTGCAATGAGCGACACCGCCGACCGCCGGATGCTCGAGGCTCTGGTCTGCCCCGTGACCCATGCCGTCCTGACCTATGACGCCGAACGGCAGGAACTGCTCTCGAAAGCCGCCCATCTCGCCTACCCGATCCGCGACGGCATTCCGGTGATGCTCGTCAGCGAGGCGCGCGCGCTTGAGTGAAGCTGACGCTGACGCGGCGTAGGGTGCGCTACAGCGCACTGCAAGGTCCCGACACGCACACCGGTTTCGATTGCCTGACTTCGATTTCCCGGCTTTGCTGTTCCGATCCCAACCCCGCACGGAGCCCCCATGACCGAAGAAGTCGTCAAAGGCCGCGACGTCACCATCCGTTTTGATGCCAGTCGCTGCATCCATTCGCGCAACTGTGTGCTCGGTCACCCCGAGGTCTACGTCCCGAACGTCAAGGGCGAGTGGATCCGTCCCGACGCCGCCAGCGCCGAGGTGGTGATGCACACGGCACTCGCCTGCCCTTCCGGCGCGATCCGGGTCTCCCGCAATGATGGGTCCGCATCCTCTGATGCGCTGCCCGCGGTGAACACGGTGCGCATTCGCGAGAACGGGCCCCTCGCCTTCGAGGCCGAACTGCAGATCGCCGGTCAGCCGCAACCGACCCCCCGCGCAACGCTGTGCCGCTGCGGACAGTCGAAGAACAAGCCGTTCTGTGACGGGGCGCATACTGCGGCCGGGTTTGTCGCGACGGGCGAACCTGCCACGAAGAACCTTACCGCGCTGGAGGCGCGGGACGGCCCGCTCAACATCCAGCCGCAGCCGAATGGGTCGCTGATGGTGACCGGCAATCTGGAGATCG
Organism: Rhodobacterales bacterium 32-66-9; assembly: GCA_002280405.1. Lineage (GTDB taxonomy): Bacteria > Pseudomonadota > Alphaproteobacteria > Rhodobacterales > Rhodobacteraceae > Tabrizicola. The sequence goes on from NCDY01000152.1 coordinate 1,303, forward strand.
TCTCGGGCACGGGACGCACCATTGACAAGGTCACCCGCACTTGGCTCTGCCGCTGCGGCCAGTCGAAGAACAAGCCCTACTGCGACGGCAGCCACAAGGCCGCAGGCTTCGTCGCCGGCTGAAACGGCCCCTGCCGGTCGCCGCGGCCGACCGTTCGATTGCGCTTCAGTCCTGCGAAGTGCCCGGCGTGGGCACCTCGCCCCTACCGCCGACGGTCATCCTCGTCCTCGTCGTCGTGGCTGTCGCCGGGCAGGTTGAAGAAGCTGTCCGCATCCGAGAAGTCGCCAGCCGGGCTCTCGTCCTTTTCCTCGTCCCCGAAGACTTCCAGCCCGGACAGCCCCGACGGCATCCGCGCGTCCGGGGCCATGCCCAGCGACTGCTCGGTCGACACCAGCTTGCGCCGCTCGTCGTCCGACATCACGGTGCCCTCGGCCGCCTTCTTGCGGGCGGCGGCCTGCACGGCTGCGTCCAGCTCGGACTGCTTGCACAGGCCCAGCGCCACCGGGTCGATCGGCTGGATCTGCCCGATGTTCCAGTGGGTGCGTTCGCGGATCGACTGGATCGTGGGCTTTGTGGTGCCGACCAGCTTGCCGATTGCCCCGTCCGAAAGCTCCGGGTGGAACTTCACCAGCCAGTAGATCGCAGCCGGACGATCCTGTCGTTTCGACAGCGGCGTGTAGCGCGGCCCGCGGCGCTTTTCCTCGCCCACGGCGGCGGCGTTGAACTTCAGCTTCATCCGGTACAGCGGATCTTCCTGCGCCCGGGTGATCTCGATCGGGTCCAGCTGGTTGTTCGCCACCGGGTCAAAGCCCTTGACCCCGGTGGCCACATCGCCATCGGCGATACCCTGCACCTCAAGCTCGTGCATGCCGCAGAACTCCGCAATCTGCGCGAAGCTGAGCGTCGTGTTGTCCACCAGCCAGACGGCAGTGGCCTTGGCCATTAGCGGTTTCGACATCGGATCTCTCCTTTACAAACCTTCCCCGGGCCGGGAAAACGGCGGCGGGCCTTCGCCCGCGAGTTCCACGTTTTCAGGGAATTCAGGGCTGCATATAGGGCCGAATTGCAAGAAGGGAAAGCGGAAATGCGCCTGATCCTGTGGACCATCGCGGCTTTGAGCGGGATGAGGAAAAGTGGACTCCGGTTTTCCGCATCAATCACGCGACCACCAAGACCCGAGATCGGGAGGATGTTTCCATCAAACATCATCCCGATCTGGTGCCTCGCCAATGGGGCGCGGGCAGAGCGCGAACAGGCGGGCGAGTTCGACTGCTATGTCCTGTCGCTGTCCTGGTCGGCAGCCTGGTGTGCGCTGAAGGGCGACGCCCGCGCCGATCCGCAATGCGATCCAGGGCGTGGGCTGACCTTCATCCTGCACGGGCTCTGGCCCCAATACGACTCCGGCTGGCCCTCGTTCTGCCGCACGGCCGAGCGCGACCCGTCACAGGCCGATACGGCGGCGGTGGCCGACATCATGGGCGCTGTTCCGGGCTGACTGCCCCCGCCCATTGCCAGACTGCCCGGCAGGCCTGTGAAACCGTCGCCATACCCGACCTGTTCGAACAGGTCTCGCGTCCCCTGACCGTGCCGGCCAGCGTCGTCGAGGATCCATTTCTCTAAGCAAACCCCGGCCTGTCGCGGGACCAGATCACGATCACCTGCAAGGACGGCCTGATCCAGGAGGCACGGATTTGCCTGACGGATAAGCTGAAATTCCACCGCTGCGGCGCGGATGTCAGTCGTGACTGCCGCCGGCAGGACGCGGTTCTCAAGCCAGTGCGCTTGGGCTGTGGCGGCGGGATCGGCAATCTGAAAAGCAACTGTTGAGGGGAAGTTTGGGGAAAACCGCTTTGTCAAATCATCGGTGCCCTTGGCGTCTGGGGAAACGGCTTTGGGCCTGAGTTGTGGATCGAAACATCCGATCCCGCCTGGCACCGGTTTACCAAACGTCACCCGCCATTGCGCGTGAAGAAACCGTCAAAGACCGCCCGAGCCGGTGCAGGTCGGGAAATTCTGACGGCCCCCGACAGGTCAGCCGGCAACCCGCAGCACGATCTTGCCCACATGACCACCGGATTCGATCCGCCAATGCGCTGCAGCGGCGTCCGCCAACGCATGCTCGCTGTCCATCACCACCTTGACCGCCCCGCGCTCGATCATCGGCCAGACCTCGGCCTCGACCGCCCTGGCGATCCGTGCCTTGGCGAGATCGGACTGCGGCCGCAGGGTCGATCCGGTCAGGGTCAGGCGGCGCGTCATCACCTCGGCCAGGTTCAGGGTCACCTTCGGGCCTTGCAGGAATGCGATCTGCACCAGCCTGCCGTCATCGGCCAGCGCCTTGATGTTGCGCTCGATATAGGGGCCACCGACCATGTCGAGGATCAAGTTTGCCCCGCCTTGGGCTTTCAGGACGGCGACATAGTCTTCGGTCCGGTAATTGATGGCACCCTCGGCCCCGAGAGAGCGGCACACCTCGCACTTTTCGTCCGACCCGGCAGTTGCGAAGACCCGGGCACCCAAAGCCCGGGCGATCTGGATTGCCGTGGTCCCGATCCCGCTGGTGCCGCCGTGCACCAGAAACCGTTCCCCGGCGCGAAGACCGCCGCGCATCACCACGTTCGACCAGACGGTGAAGCAGGTTTCGGGCAGGCAGGCGGCCTCCCGCAGCGAGAGCCCCTTCGGGATCGGCAGCGCATGCGCCCCGGGTGTCGCGACATATTCGGCATAGCCGCCGCCGGGCAGCAGGGCGCAGACCTGATCGCCGATCTGCCAGCGGGTGACGCCCGGTCCGACTTCCACCACTGTTCCCGAACACTCCAGCCCCGGCAGCGGCGAGGCCGAGGGCGGCGGCGCATAGGCCCCCGCCCGCTGCAGGGCGTCAGGCCGGTTCACCCCGGCCCAGGCGACGCGGATCACGATCTGGCCATGGCCGGGCACCGGAACGGGGACCGAGGCCGGGGTCAGGACGTCAGGCCCGCCCGGAGCCGAGATTTCGATGGCAAGCATGCTGTGCGACAGGGTCATGGAGTTTCAGCCTTGGTGTCTGCCTGGCAGGTCATCCCGGTGTTGTGGGGCGCGAATGCTTGCGAAAATCTTGCCAGGACCGGCCATGAATGCCTTGCCAAAGGAATTTTCGCGGAAGTTCGCCTTCAGTTTCTCGATCTGCATCACCTGCTCGATCCGGCGGCCCAGAAAATCCCAGGTCGCCTGGTGCCCGGTCGAATCGTCGCCAAGCCAATACAGCACCGTCGCACCGTAGACCGCCGACAGGGTGGCGCGCTTGGTGTACCAGTTGACATCGGTCGACGTGTCGCCCAGGGCCGTCCAGATCGCGTCCGCCGTCGCCCAGATCGCCCGCGCCCCATCGGCGGCATGTTGCGGCAACGAGAAAAGCGTGGTTCCCCGCCGCACCAGCTCGCGATCGGCAAGGTCCAGCCGCAGCTGGATGGCGCGGGCGATCCGGTCGCGATAGCGCATTGCCGAAAGCTCGGTTTCGGCCAGCCGGCTCTGCATTTCGGCGTCACCCCGCGCGTGGTAGGCGAGGGCAAGATCGACCCCGCCGCGCGGGAACAGGGACCGGGCCAGACCCTGGGGAATGCCGGTATCGCCGCAGGCCGCAGCGAGGGTGCGGTCCGACCAGCCGTCGAAGGGCACATGCACGAGCGCGGCCTCCAGCAGTCGCGTCTTCATCAGATCTTCGGCCATCGCTCTCTCCAGTCTCGGCGGTGGACAAGCCACCCTGCGTTTGTTATAGCCCGCCAGCCTGCACAAGACAGTGCAACTCTAGCTTAGGAAGGTGGTGACAACCACATGCAGGTCGGCGTCCGCGACAACAACGTCGAACAGGCTCTCCGTGCCCTGAAGAAGAAACTTCAGCGCGAAGGGGTGTTTCGGGAAATGAAGCTCAAGCAGCATTTCGAGAA
>NCDY01000011.1 GCA_002280405.1 Rhodobacterales bacterium 32-66-9
ATGAACGGCTGGTTGATCTCGGTCTGCTGGGACGACGACAACTCGATCTTGGCCTTTTCCGAGGCCTCCTTCAGCCGCTGCAGCGCCATCTTGTCCAGCGTGAGGTCGACGCCGTGCTCTTTCTTGAACTCGTCGGCCAGGTAGCTGACGATCCGCATGTCGAAGTCTTCGCCGCCAAGGAAGGTGTCGCCGTTCGTCGACTTCACCTCGAACAACCCGTCGTCGATTTCCAGGATGGTGATGTCGAAGGTGCCGCCGCCAAGGTCATAGACCGCGATGGTCTTCGATTCCTTCTTGTCCAGACCATAGGCCAGTGCCGCCGCGGTCGGTTCGTTGATGATGCGCAGCACCTCAAGCCCGGCGATCTTGCCGGCGTCCTTGGTCGCCTGCCGCTGGGCGTCGTTGAAATAGGCCGGAACGGTGATCACGGCCTGGGTGACGGTCTCGCCCAGATAGCTTTCCGCGGTTTCCTTCATCTTCTGCAGGATGAAGGCCGAGACCTGGCTGGGGCTGTATTTCTCGCCCCGGACCTGAACCCAGGCGTCGCCGTTGCCGCCATCGACGATGGCATAGGGGACCAGCTTCTTGTCCTTTTCGACCTCCGGGTCGCCGAGGCGGCGGCCGATCAGGCGCTTGACGGCGAAGACGGTGTTGGCGGGGTTTGTCACGGCCTGACGCTTGGCGGGCTGGCCGACCAGGCGTTCGCTTTCCGTGAAGCCGACGATCGAAGGCGTCGTGCGCGCGCCTTCCGAGTTTTCGATGACGCGGGGCTGCGAGCCGTCCATGATGGCGACGCAGGAGTTGGTGGTCCCGAGGTCAATACCGATGACTTTGGCCATGTCTGTATCCCTTTACTTCAGGCGATGATCCGGCAGAGACCCTTGAGAATCAGGCATCTCCATCGTTTGAGAAGACATCAGGTCTGGCGGCCTGACGCCCGTGTGTGTCGTATATAGGCAGGCGTTTTCAGGCCTGCAACGGTCCCCGTGCGGGGTTTGCGGCGATTTTTCCGCAGAAGTGCCGCGCCGACGGGCGCTTCGCGGGTTCGTGGGGACGGAACACTCCGGGGCGGCAAGGATCAATTCCGCTTGTTCCAGCTGGCCGAGGCATACTGGCGGGTGAAGAATTCCGCCATGAGACCGATCATCATGCAGGTCAGCGCGAAGTAGATCGCGTATTCATAACTGGTGAAGCGCGGCGTGTAGTTCAGGAAGATGAAGCCCCGCGCCTGGTCGATGGTGTGGAACAGCGGGTTCCAGTCGAACCAGTCGCGGCGGTTCGGTGCCAGATTGTTGGCCACCACCATCTTGCCCGAGGCGATCACATTCGCGCGCTGGTACAGCGTCTTGATGATCCCCACAACCTGGGGCTGCCAGGGCATCGCCGAGAAGAAGATCATGCCGATGCCGATCCCGGAGAACCAGGACAACAGATACATTCCCAGCATTCCCACCGGCTGATCGATGGAGATCGGGTTCCAGGCGGCATGGTAGACGAACAGGATCACCGAGACCGCCAGCGTCTGCTGGTAAAGCGAGCCGAGCGCCGCCCCCATGATCGAGATGATCGGGTTCATCGGCGCATGCATCATCATCGGCGACGTCGGCCCGTCGGCCGAAGCGACCGCGCCGATCGCCTTGACATGGGTCATGAACATGAAGACCCCCGACATCACATACAGCATGAAGTCGCCGCGCACGGCGATCCGGCGCAGGCCGAACAGGCTCATCGTGAAATATATGACCAAAAGCATCAGCAGCGCCTGCACGATCGCCATCACCAGCCCGAGGACCGCATTGTGATACGACTTTCGCAGGTTGCGCACAGCCGCGTGGTAGATCAGCTCCAGGGTTTCGAACCCCAGGCTGAGCCAGGACCGCTGATACTGCTTGTGACGGAACATCGCGCCTTCCTTGGTCGGGTGCGGCAGTCTGCAACGGGAAATCTTGCCGTTCCGTTGACGACACAGGATAAGGGCCCCGAAACCGATGATCAATCGCCATGGGGCCCGGAATGGATTTTGCGAAACTGATGCCGCTTTTCCGCCGCTTGGCGCTGGAGGCGGGCGACCGGATCATGCAGGTCTACACGCGCCCCGATTTCGAAGTCCGCGCCAAGGGCGATGCCTCGCCGGTGACCGAAGCGGACGAGGCCGCCGACGCCGTGATCTCGGCGGGTCTCCGCGCGGCCTTCCCGCATGTGCCGCTGATCACCGAAGAGCAGTCGGCCAGCCACGCCCTGTCCGCCCGGACCTTCTTCATTGTCGACCCTCTGGACGGCACCAAGGAATTCGTCCAGCGCCGGGGCGATTTCACCGTGAACATCGCCTATGTGCAGGACGGCGTGCCGATGGCGGGCGTGGTCTACGCTCCCGCCAAGGGACGGCTGTTCTATACCCGGCCCGCCGGAGGCTCGGTCGAAGAGATCGGTCCGTTCGCCATGGACAGGATTGGCGACCTCAGGCCCATTCGCGTCTCCACACCCGACAACGCCGCGCTGATGGTCGTCGCGTCGAAGTCCCACCGGGATCAAGCGACCGATGACTACATCAGCCGCTATGCCGTGCACGACATGACCAGCGCGGGATCCAGCCTGAAGTTCTGCCTTGTCGCCACGGGTGAGGCCGACCTTTATCCCCGCCTTGGCCGCACGATGGAATGGGACACCGCCGCCGGGGATGCTGTCCTGCGCGGGGCCGGGGGCCATGTCGTCCGCTTTGACGACCACCAGCCCCTCGCCTATGGCAAGCCCGGTTGGGACAACCCGTTCTTCATCGCCTTCGCCCCCGGGGTTGCGCTGAAATGAAGACCCTCATCGCCATTCCCGCCCGCTATGCCTCTGCCCGTTACCCCGGCAAGCCGCTGGCCGTCCTGCGCGGCCCCGACGGCGAGAAGACCCTGATCCGCCGCAGCTGGGAGGCCGCAACCGCCGTCCAAGGCATCGACCGCATCGTGGTCGCCACCGACGACAGCCGCATCGCCGACCACGCCAGCGCATTCGGGGCCGAGGTGGTGATGACCTCTTCCGACGCCCGCAACGGCACCGAGCGCTGCGCCGAGGTGGCCGCCATCCTTCCCGGCTACGACATCATCGTGAACCTGCAGGGCGACGCGCCCCTCACCCCCGCCTGGTTCGTCCAGGACCTGCTCGCAGGCCTGACCGGTGACCCGCAGGCCGACATCGCCACCCCGGTCCTGCGCTGCGACGGCCGGGCGGTTGCGGGCTTTCTGGCCGACCGCCGCGCGGGACGCGTCGGCGGCACCACCGCCGTTTTCGGCGCTGGGGGACGCGCGCTCTACTTCTCCAAGGAAGTCATCCCCTACACCGGGCGCGACTATTCCCCCGACGAGCAGACGCCGGTCTTCCACCATGTCGGGGTCTACGCCTACCGCCCCGCCGCCCTTGCCGCCTACCCGGCCTGGCCCATCGGCCCGCTGGAGACGCTGGAGGGGCTGGAGCAGCTGCGCTTTCTTGAAAACGGCCGCAATGTGCTTTGCGTCGAGGTTCAGGCGCGGGGCCGCGCGTTCTGGGAGCTGAACAATCCCAGCGATGTTCCCGTCATCGAGGCGATGCTGGCGGCAGCGAGGCCCTGACGCGGCGGAAAAAAGCAGCGCATTGTTCTCGGACTGTCGTTTTTAGGTGCGAAGATCGCATGACTGGTGCAGTTTACGAATAATGCCGCGGCACTGCCTGCTTAAAGTCAGATTCGGCTGCAATCTGCATTGCACCGGACAGATTGCGCAAGACCAGTCGGGGTTGGGACGAGTCAGATGAAGACCAGAAAGATCACCAAGGCGGTATTCCCGGTGGCGGGCCTCGGCACGCGGTTCCTGCCGGCGACCAAGTCGATCCCGAAAGAGATCATGACCCTCGTCGACCGACCGCTGATCCAGTATGCCATCGACGAGGCCCGCGCCGCCGGAATCAAGGAATTCATCTTCGTGACCTCGCGCGGAAAATCCGCGCTGGAGGATTACTTCGACCACGCCCCCGAGCTTGAGGCGGAGCTGAAGAAGAAGAACAAGACCGACCTTCTGGACATCCTGAAGCCCACCAACATGGATTCGGGGGCCATCGCCTACGTCCGGCAGAACCGGCCGATGGGTCTGGGTCACGCGGTCTGGTGCGCCCGCCGCCTGATCGGCAACGAACCCTTCGCGGTCCTGCTGCCCGATGACGTGATCGCCGCCGAAACCCCCTGCCTGCAGCAGATGGTCGAAGCCCATGCCGAAACCGGCGGCTGCATGGTCGCGGCGATGGAAGTCGCGCCGAGGAAGACGTCAAGCTACGGCATCCTCGACATCGACGAGGACAACGGCCGGATCGTTTCGGTCAAGGGCATGGTCGAAAAGCCGAAGGCCGGGGATGCGCCGTCGAACCTGGCGGTCATCGGGCGCTATATCCTGACGCCCAGAATCCTGACCAACCTGAACAAGATCAAGCAGGGCGCTGGCGGCGAGATTCAGCTGACCGACGCCATCGCGCAGGAAACCAGAAAGAAGGGCGGGGTCTTCGGCATGCGCTTTCAGGGCCAGCGCTATGACTGCGGCTCGAAGATCGGCTTTCTGCAGGCAACCGTCGCCTTCGGCCTGTCGCGGCCCGAGTTCGGCACCGAGTTTGCGGATTTCCTGAACGACCTCACGGCCATGCAGAAGGCCGCGCAATAGGGTTGGCCGGGCCGGTTTCGCCTTCAGCCTTTCCCAGGGGCCTGCCGCATGCCTGCGCCATCGGCACGCTGGTCGACCCGCCCGGCGGTCTGACCGGCGCACTTCTTGCGCTCAAGCTGCGCTCGCGGCGCCAACTGCTGCTCTGGCGCGCCTTTCGCCGTCGGCGTCAGCTTGCCCCGGTGGCGGATCGCACGGCGGCAATCGTGCCGGGGGCGGTGCTGTGCTTTCTGTGCGTGCGCAACGAGGCCCGGCGCCTGACGCAGTTCCTGGCGCATCATCGCGCGCTGGGGGTTGGCCACTTTCTTGCCGTGGACAACGCCAGCACCGATGGCACCGCCGCGCTGCTTCGCGCTCAGCGCGATGTTTCCCTGTGGCACACGGGTGCCAGCTACAAGGCCGCGCGCTTTGGCATGGACTGGCTCACATGGCTTTTGCTGCGGCACGGGTCGGGCCACTGGTGCCTCACGCTTGATGCCGATGAGCTGCTGGTCTACCCCTATTGGCAGAGCCGCCCCCTGTCCGCCCTGACCGGCTGGCTCGAGGCGCAGGGCCGCGACAGTTTCGGCGCGCTGACCGTGGACATGTATCCCCAAGGCCCGGTGTCGCAGGGTCATGTCGGGCCGGACGACGACCCGCTTCGGCATCTTGCCTGGTTCGACGCCGGGAATTACCAGGTCCAGGTGCAGCCCCGGTTGCGCAACCTCTGGGTCCAGGGCGGAGCCCGCGCCCGGGCGTTCTTTGGCGAGACGCCGCGCCGCGCGCCCACCCTGAACAAGACCCCGCTGGTCCGCTGGCACTGGCGCTACGCCTATGTGACCTCGACCCACAGCCTTCTGCCACCGCGCCTGAACGTGGTCTATGACACCGAGGGCGGAGAGCTGACCTCGGGCGTGCTTCTGCACACCAAGTTCCTGCCGGGCATCACCGAACGTTCCGCCGAGGAACGGGCCAGGGCCGAACACTTCGCAAACGCCGCCCAATATGCCGCCTATTACGACCGGCTGACCGCCGACCCGGTCTTGCACTGCGGCGCTTCCACCCGCTACGCCGGCTGGCGTCAGATGGAGGCGCTGGGCCTGATGTCCCGGGGCGGCTGGATATGACGGGGGGCGGCGGATGGGCCTGACCTCGTTGCTGCGCCTGCGCACCCGGCGCCGATACCTGCTGGCCCGCGCCTTTCGCCGCCGCCGCCAGCTGACGCCCGTCCAGGACCGCACGGCCCGCCTGCCCGCCCGACCGATCCTTCTTTTCTCGACCATGCGCAACGAACGGGTGCGCCTGCCCTACTTCCTGACCTACTACCGCCGCCTTGGCGTGGACCATTTCCTCATCGTCGACAATGGCTCGGACGACGGCACCCGCGAGTACCTCGCCGCGCAACCCGACGTGTCGCTTTGGACCACCGGCCACAGCTACAAGCGGTCGCGCTTCGGCATGGACTGGCTGATGCATCTCCTTCGCCGCCACGGCCACGGGCGCTGGTGCCTTACCGTCGATGTGGACGAGTTCCTGATCTACCCGTTCTGCGAAACCCGGCCCCTGCGCGCCCTGACCGACTGGCTCGACAGTGCGGCAACGCCCAGCCTCTCGGCGATGCTGCTGGACATGTATCCCAAGGGCGCGATGCACGAACAGCCCTACCGCGAGGGGCAAAACCCGTTCGAGATCGCGCAGTATTTCGACAGCGGCAACTACGCGATCACCCGCAACCCGACCTACCGCAACCTCTGGATCCAAGGGGGCCCCCGCGCGCGACTGTTCTTCCCGGACCGTCCGCGGCAGGCCCCGGCGATGAACAAGACGCCGCTGGTGAAATGGCACCGCTCCTACGCCTATGTCTCTTCCACCCACATGCTGCTGCCCCGCCAGCTCAACCTCACCTACGACGACCAGGGCGGCGAGCGTCCCTCCGGCGTCCTTCTCCACGCCAAGTTCCTCGACACTTTCGCCGCCAAGGCCGCCGACGAGCTTGCCCGCGGCCAGCACTATGCCGAAAGCGGGGAATACCGCGCCTATCGCGAGGGCATCGCCCGTGAGCGCGATCTCTGGTGCCATTGGAGCGAAAAATATGTCAACTGGCGCCAACTGGAGGTTCTCGGCCTGATGTCGAAGGGAAACTGGGCGTGACAGCCCCGACCGGCAAACTGGGTGTCGTCATGCTGTGCCACGCGGACCTGGACCGCGCCGCGCAACTGGCCCGGCACTGGGTCATGCAGGGCTGCCCGGTCGTCATCCATGTCGATGCGCGCACCGCCGAGGCGGACTTTGCCGGGCTCGCCACCGCATTGCATGACCTGCCCGACATCCGCTTTTCGCGCCGCAGCCCGTGCGAATGGGGCAGCTTCGGCATCGTCCAGGCCACGCTGGACGCCAGCGCCCGGCTGCTGGCGGACTTCCCCCGGGTCTCGCATGTCCTGCTTGCCTGCGGATCCTGTCTGCCGATCCGCCCCGTGGCCGCCCTGCACGCCCATCTCGCCCGGCATCCCGACACCGATTTCATCGAAAGCGTTACCACCGCCGATGTCGGCTGGACCGTGGGCGGCCTCAACGAGGAACGCTTCACGCTCCGCTTCCCGTTTTCCTGGAAACGCCAGCGCCGCCTGTTTGACGGCTATGTCGCCCTGCAACGCGCGCTGCGCATTCGCCGCCGCCAGCCGGACGGTCTTGTCCCCCACCTGGGCAGCCAGTGGTGGTGCCTGACCCGCCGCTCTCTGCAGGCGATCATCAGCCATCCTGACCGCCCCCGGATCGACCGCTATTTCAAGCGCGTGTGGATTCCCGACGAAAGCTACTTTCAAAGCCTGGTCCGCCAGGTCTCTTCCCGCATCGAAAGCCGCTCGCTGACCCTGGCCAAGTTCGACTACCAGGGCCGCCCCTATACCTTCTACGACGACCATCTGCATCTCTTGCGCCAGACCGACGCCTTCTTCGCGCGGAAGATCTGGCCGCAGGCCGACCTGCTTTACCGCACCTTCCTGACGCCCGACGGCGACCGCGCGCTTGCCCTGGAACCGAACCCCGGCAAGATCAACCGGCTCTTCGCCAAGGCGGTTGAACGCCGCGTGAAAGGCCGCCCCGGCCTTTACATGCAAAGCCGCTTTCCGATCCGCGCCCGGGGCGGCACCCTGTCCGCCGCGCCTTACGGGGTCTTCACCGGCTTTGCCGAACTGTTCCACGACTTCCAGCCCTGGCTGGCCCGCGCCCTTGACGCCCGGGTCCATGGCCACCTCTTCGCCTTCGACCGGGTCGAGTTCGCCGGGGGAGAATCCGTGTTCAAGGGCGGCCTGTCCGACAGCCCGACCCTGCGCGATTACAACCCGAAAAGCTTCCTGACCAACCTGATCTGGAACACGCGCGGCGAGACGCAATGCTTCCAGTTCGGGCCCGCCGACGCGCAGGACATTTGCTCATTCATCGCCGGCGATCCCAACGCGACCGTCTTCGTCATCAGCGGTGCCTTCGCCGTGCCGCTGTGGCAGTCGGGCCGCAGCGCCAGCGACGTCCGCCCCGAGGCAGCCCGCCTGCAGAAGGTGGAATCCGACTTCCTGCGCGCGCTGAACGCCCCCGAGACCAAGGCCCGCACCCGGATCTGGTCGCTGACCGACTTCATCGAGAACCCCGCCGAACCGCTGGAACAGCTTGTCGACCTCCTCAACCCCCGCGCCGCGCATCGCACCACAGACCTGCCGCAGCTTTTGCCGCTGAACGGGTTCGGCACCTTCCTGCAAGACCTGCGCAATCAGGGCATGGCCCCGGTCCTGATGGGCGATTTCCCCTCGGACGCGGAACTTGCGCAGCCGGAACAGACCTTCGCCCGTCCCAAGATCGTGCGCTAGGATGCCGGCTTTCCACTCCTTCGTGATCTTTGCCGAAATGCGCACCGGGTCCAACCTTCTGGAAGCGAACCTGAACGCGCTGCCTGGGGTCACCAGCCATGGCGAGGTCTTCAACCGCTACATCCTTGGCAAGAAGGACCGGAGCGACCTTTTCGGCATCACGCTGGAAGAGCGCGACCGCGATCCGCGCCGGCTGCTGCATCGGCTGCGCGCGGAAACGCCGGGCCTGGCGGGTTTTCGTTTCTTCCACGACCACGACCTTCGCATCCTCGATGACGTGTTGCCCGACCCTGCTTGCGCCAAGATCATCCTGACCCGCAATCCGCTGGAAAGCTATGTCTCCTGGAAGATCGCCCAGGCGACCGACCAGTGGAAGCTGACCAACCCCAAGCGGCTGAAGACCGCCAGGGTGCGCTTCGATGTGCCGGAATTCGTCCAGCACCTGCGCGACATCCAGGCTTTCCAGCTGCTCTTGACGCACTCCCTGCAGACCACTGGCCAGACAGCCTTTTACCTGGACTACGAAGACCTCGGCTCGATCGAGGTGATGAATGGCCTCACGGCCTTTCTGGGTGTCGAGGCGCGACTGAAGACCCTGGACGACACGCTGAAAAAGCAGAACCCCGGCGCTCTGGAAGACAAGCTGGAAAACCCGGAGGCCATCGCCGAGGCCATCGCGGCGGTGGACGTGTTCAATCTCGGCCGAACCCCGAGTTTTGAACCGCGTCGTGCCGCCGGGGTGCCGAATGTGCTGGCCTCGGACGCGGGTCTTCTCTTCTTCCCCATCCGCTCCGGTCCCGAGGTCCCGATCCGCGATTGGTTCATGCGCTTGGGCGATGTGACGGAAGGCTTCGAGCAGAAGTCGCTGCGACACTGGAAACGCAAGCATCCCGGCCATCGCAGTTTCACGGTCCTGCGCCATCCGCTGCTGCGCGCCCATGCCGCCTTCCGCCACAAGATCGTGGCGGGCGAGGCGCAGGATCTGCGCCGCATCCTGATCAACGGCTTTCTGGCCGAGCTTCAGCCTCCCGGCGAACCCTTCGCCACGGTGGAGGCCGAGCGCGCCGCTTTCCTGACCTTCCTGACCTACTGCCGCCTCGCCGTGGCCGGTCAGGCCGGGGCGCGGGTCGATCCAGGCCTTGCCAGCCAGACCGCTCTCACCCAAGGCTTCGCCAGCTTCCAGCCGCTAGACCTTCTTCTGCGTGAGGACAGTCTGGCCGAAGGTCTGGCCAGTCTCGCCGCCGAGGCCCGACTCTCTGCCCCCGCGGTCACCCCCGACCCGGCCGGGGCTGCGCTTCTGTCGATCTGGGACGAAACCCTGGAAGCCGCCGCCGCCGAGGCCTACGCCCGCGATTACATGGGCTTCGGCTTCTCTCGATGGCGCAAGTGACCCCTCCTCGCTCGACTGCGTCTTCTCGTCGGCAGACGGCACCAGCGAGGAAGGACGAAGTCCACGACGAGCCGCCGGTTAACCAAACGTAAAGGCCCGCGTCCAAGTCATTGATTTGATTCGGGGTCAAAACCGTACCACGCGTGGCGCGTCACGCCGCCTGTGGTGCCCGGGCTTCGGTCAGGATCGCATAGAGCTTGGCCGGATCCGAATTCGCCCGCAACTTGGCCACCACAGCCGGATCGCGCATCGTCCGGCTGACCAGCGCCAGCGCCTTCAGATGATCGACCCCGGAATCCTTCGGGGCGAACAACCCGAACACCAGGTCCACCGGCTGCCGGTCGACGCTGTCATAGTCCAGCGGCTTTTCCAGCCGCAGAAAGACCCCGATGATCCCCTTCAGGTCTTCCAGCCGCGCATGGGGCAGCGCAATGCCGTGCCCCACGCCTGTCGGCCCCAGCGTCTCGCGTTCCTGCAAGCCATCGATCGCCGCGGCGCCGCTCAGGGAATAGGCCTGCGCCGCGATCTCGCCCAGCTCCTGAAACAGCCGCTTCTTCGATGTGAACTGTCCGACAACGCGGACGGCGCCCGGGACAAGTAGCTTGGAAAGTTCCATGAGACGGCGATGATCCTGCGCGATTGCGGCGCGTTACTTGCTGTTGCGAGGGTCGATCCAGCCGATGTTCCCGTCGTCCCGACGATACACGACGTTCACGCCCCCATGTCCTTCGTTCCGGAACACCAGCATCCGCTGCCCGGCAAGCTCCATCTGCATCACGGCCTCGCCGACGGTGATCGAAGGAATCTTCGTCTCCATCTCGGCGATGACCACGGGCTGGAGCGTTTCGGGCTCGACGTCGTCGGCATCCTCGGTCCCGGCGAGGATATACGAGGACGCTCCACCGAATTCAACAGGGCCCGAACGGTTCGAGTGGTGGTTGCGGATGCGCCGTTTGTAGCGGCGAAGCTGCTTGTCCAACTTTTCACGGCAGCTCTCGAACGCCGCATAGACCTCTGCCGCATGGCCCCTGGCCTGGGCGGTCAGACCGGTGGACAGGTGGATCACCGCTTCGCAGACGAATTCATGTGCAACACGCGAGAAGACGACGACACATTCCGTCGGGCGTTGGGCATACTTCTCAACCACTTCACCCATTTCCGCTTTCACATGGGTCTGAAGAGCCTCACCGACATCGATCTGTTTTCCACTGATCTGGTAGCGCATGATCTCTCCTTTTCGCATGCTGACGGACCCGCAGGGATCACAGCCCGCCGGTCCGTCCTTCCCGGAATGGTCTTGAAGAACGTCGCGTCACACCGTCTCTGCCGGGTGGAGACACCGCAGAAGACCGGGATGGAACCTGGGCATGAAACGCGCTCATTGAATCCATTTGGCGCTACCGACAGGCGGGTTGTCAACCGAATCGATTCCTCGAGGATCCGGCCCTGCCTAGACGATCCGGAAGTTCTCGCCCAGATAAACCCGGCGCACGGTTTCGTCCCGCACGACCTCGTCCGTGGTGCCCGACATCAGCACCCGGCCATCATGCAGGATATAGGCGCGATCCACGATTTCCAGCGTTTCGCGGACATTGTGATCGGTGATCAGAACCCCGATCCCGCGGGCCTTGAGGTCATGCACCAGATGGCGGATTTCTCCGACAGCGATCGGGTCGACGCCGGCGAAGGGCTCATCCAGCAGAAGATATTTCGGGTCTGCGGCCAGGCACCGCGCGATCTCCACCCGCCGCCGTTCGCCCCCCGACAGGGCCAGAGCGGGCGTCCGCCGCAGGTGGGTGATCGAAAACTCGGACAGCAATTCTTCCAGCCGTTCGCGCCGCTTGTGCCGGTCTGGCTGGACGATCTCCAGCACGGCAAGGATGTTGTCCTCGGCCGACAGGCCGCGGAAAATCGACACCTCTTGCGGCAGATAGCCGATCCCCAGCCGCGCCCGGCGATACATCGGCAGCGCCGTCACGTCCTTGCCGTCGATCAGCACCTGACCGCCTTCCGGCATCACCAGACCTGCGATCGAATAGAAACAGGTCGTCTTCCCCGACCCGTTGGGCCCGAGAAGCGCCACCACCTCGCCCCGGCGCAGGTCCATGCTGACATCCCGGATCACCGGGCGTTTCTTGTAGCTTTTGCGCAAGCTGCGGATCTGCAATCCGGCCGCGCCGTCGGTCACCACCAGATCGGGGCGGGTTGCCATCAGTTGCTCCCCGGCACGAAGGTCGTCGTCACCCGGCCGTCCATCACCCCGGTCCCGTCCTTGAGGTTGATCGTCAGCTTCTGTCCCGCCATCGCCGAGCCGCCTTGCGTCAAGAGGACATCGCCCGACAGCACGATCACCCCGGATTCTATGGTATAGACCGCCTCCCGGGCTTCTGCTGCGTCCCCGAGGTTCGTCACCACCACGCCGCCAGAGGCGACCAGTTCCCGAATGTCGGTCTGCGCAGCGCCATAGGCCACCCGCACTTCGCCCGCCGCCAGCTTCATCTTGCCCTGCGTGACCACCACATTGCCGCTGAACACCGCAGAACCGTCGGCATTGTTCACCGCCAGCTGGTCGGCCTGTACCTGGACTGGCAGGCTCGTGTCCTGGTTGAGGTCGCCGAAGGCGATCTTCTGCTGCGCCGAGGCAGCCGAAGCCAGAAGCACCAGCACTGTCGCGAAAGACCGAAGCGTAAATGCCATGTGTGAAACCTCTGCAGCCCTTCTCAGCCGCCGGGCTGGTATACCAGCCGGACCGCACCGTTGAAAACCAGAACATAGGCGCCCGGGGTCCGGGCATCCTGACTTAGCACCATCCGGTCGGCGCGAATGTCGCCCACAGGGCCTGTCGCGGTGACCGGAGACCGGCTTTCCAGGCCCGTTCGGTCCAGCTTTGCGGCCAATTCCGCTGTCTCCAGCCGGTAGCCCGACGAGGTGCTCACAGTCACGCCCCCCGACAGGATCACCTCACGCGTCGCGTCGCTCATCACGGCCCGGCCCGCCAGAACCTCGGTCCGCGCCCCGTCCGGCGTGTCCAGCGCCAGCCGCAGCCCCGCTGCGGCGACCGGAGCGCCCTCTGCCGCCGGGCGCGCCTCGGCGGCCGACAGCGTCAGCGCCGACCCGTCCTCGGTCGTGCCCGCATAGGTCGGCGCGGTCATCCGCGGTTCGCGTGCCAGGCCTTGGACATCGACCTCGGCATAAGGAAGTGCCGCCTCAGGGTCGATCCGGCGGGCGACGAGGAACAGGGTCGACAGGATCGCCAGCGCGGCCAGCGGCAGGGCGACCTTCAGCCAACCCACCACCCGGGTATGCGTATCGGCCCGCGCCATGGTCACACGACACCGGCGCGCAGGCAGTCGTGGACATGCAGGATGCCGATGGCGCGGCGTGTGTCCGGTGCGGTCACCAGAAGGCAGGTGATCTTGCGGTCGTTCATCACCGCCAGCGCCTCGCCCGCCAGGGCATCTGGGCCGATCGTCCGCGGGTTGGCCGTCATCACCTCGCCCGCCTTGTGCAGCATCAGGCCATCCAGATGCCGCCTGAGGTCGCCATCAGTGATGATCCCGGCCAGATCGCCCGCGGCATCGGTCACGCCCACGACGCCAAAGCCGCGCCGGGTGATCTCCAGCAGGGTATCGCCCATGCCCAGGGTTTCGGCCACCAGCGGCGGGTCGTCGTGCATCAGATCCCGCACTTTCAGCAGCCGGGCGCCCAGCTTTCCGCCGGGGTGGAACATGCGGAAATGGTCGGGGGTGAAGGCGCGATGCTCCATCAGCGCGACTGCAAGCGCATCGCCCAAGGCCAGCGTCATCGTGGTCGAGGTGGTCGGCACGATGCCCTTCTCGCAGGCCTCGGGCACGTCGGGCAGGGTCAGGCCCACGGTCGCGTGACCCATCAGGGTCGACCCCGCGCGCGAGGTGATCGCGATCAGCGGAATGGCAAATCGCTTGGCATGGGCCAGGATATCGGCCAGTTCGGGCGTCTCGCCGGAATTGGACAGCACGATCAGCACATCGCCGCTCGCCACCATGCCAAGATCGCCGTGGCTGGCTTCCGCCGGGTGGACGAAATGCGCAGGCGTGCCGGTCGAGGCAAAGGTCGCCGCGATCTTTCGCGCGATGTGGCCGGATTTTCCCATGCCCGACACGATGACCCGGCCCTCTGCCGCCATCAGCAGGTCAAGCGCCCGGGCAAAGCTGTCATCCAACGCGTCGCCAAGCCGCGCCAGCGCCTCTGCCTCGCGGCGGATCACCCGGCGGCCAGTGGCCGTAAGGTCAATGGAGGAAGATGTCATTGGCGTCTTCCCAGCCCAGAAGGTCCAGTTCGGCCCGGGTCGGCAGAAAGGCGAACAGTCGCTGCGCCAGGTCAAGCCGATCCTCGCGGATCAGCCGCGCCTCCAGTTCGGCCTTCAACTGGTGCAGATAAAGGACATCCGAGGCGGCATATTCCTTCTGCGCTTCGGTCAGGGTGTCCGCACCCCAGTCGCTGGTCTGCTGCTGCTTTGAGACATCGACGCCGACCAGGTCCGCCAGCAGGTATTTCAGCCCATGCCGGTCAGTGAAGGTGCGGATCAGCTTCGAGGCGATCTTGGTGCACCAGACCGGGGCCGTGGTAACTCCGAAAGCCTGCTTCAGGGCGGCAATGTCGAAGCGCCCGAAATGGAACAGCTTCAGCGTCGCCGGGTCGGTCAGCAGCCGTTGCAGATTTGGCGCGCGGGTCTGGCCCATCCCGATCTGAACCAGATGCGCGTCGCCATTGCCGTCCGACACCTGCACCACGCACAACCGGTCACGGCGCGGGTCAAGGCCCATGGTCTCGGTGTCGATGGCGACGATCGGGCCAAGACGGAGACCGTCGGGCAAGTCGGACTTGTGCAGATGGATGGCCAAGTTATTGCTCATTTTCCGGGGTGACTGTCCCCGATTACGCCCCCGGCCCGGAAGGGTCAACTGCGGCTCGCGGAACGCGCAATCCCGCGCCGTGCCGTCAGACGCCCGTCGAAAAGCCGGAAAGCCAGCGGGGGTCACGCGCCGCGCCGCGGCCGGAGATTGTCTGGAAGAGCCGCAGTCGCCGCCCTCGGGACCAGCTTCACGATCCCGGCCAGGATCGGCTTGCCGCACCGCAAGCGATTGATTTCAATAGCCTTGACGTTCTTCAAGGGGCGGGAGCCACCTCAGTTCACCACGAATTCCGCATGCAGCGCCCCGGCGGCATTGATGCTTTTCAGAATGTCGATCATGTCATAGGGAGCGACCCCCAGAGCGTTCAACCCCGCCACGACCTCGGCAAGATTTGTCCCGCCCTGAACTTCGGCCAGCCCTTTGCCGTCCTTGCCGATCTCGGCGCTGGACCGCGGCACCACCACCGTCTCGCCTTCGGCAAAGGGGTTTGGCTGGCTGACCAGCGGAGCTTCCTCGACCCGCAAGGTCAGGTTACCTTGCGCCACCGCGACCCGGCTGATCCGGACATCCGCCCCCATCACGATGGTTCCGGATCGCTGGTCGACAACCACCCGGGCCCGGGTCTGGGGCTCGACCAGGATTCCCTCGATCCGGGCCAGCACATGGGCCGGGGACTGCAACCCGGTCGCCCCGATGTCCACCGCAACCGTCCCCGCGTCCTGCATCTCTGCCACCTGGCTGCCAAATTCGCCGTTCACCGCCGTTTCGATCCGTGCCGCCGTGGTGAAATCCGCCGACTTCAGTGCCAGCCGCAAGACCGGCAGCGCGGCAAAGTCGAACTCAACCTCGCGCTCTACCCGCGCGCCGGACGGGATCGCTCCCGCCGTCGGAACACCCTGCGTCACCTTGGCGCCCTGGCCTTCGGCCGCCACCCCGCCGGCGATGATCGTGCCTTGCGCCACGGCGTAGATCTGCCCGTCCGCGCCATTGAGAGGCGTCATCACCAGCGTCCCGCCCAACAGGCTTTTCGCGTCCCCGATCGCCGAGACTGTCACGTCGATGCGGCCACCAGCCCGGGCGAAGGGCGGCAGTTGCGCGGTCACGAAGACGGCCGCCACATTCTTCGGCCGGAAATCTTCGCCCGTGACATTGGCTCCAAGCCGTTCCAGCAGATTGGCCATGATCTCTTCGGTGAAGGGCGCGTTCCGCAACCCATCGCCGGTGCCGTTCAGGCCGACAACCAGGCCGTAGCCCACAAGGTCGTTGCCGCGCACGCCGTCGAACTCGACCAGATCCTTGATCCGGACCGGCTGAGCCAGGGCGGCAGTCGCGGTCAGGAACAGGGCAAGAAGAAAGCGGATCATCTGATATACTCCGTAAGGCTGAGGCGAGAGACGCGGGCAGTCACGAGATAAAGCGATTCCAGTTGCGCCCGGACGGTTTCCAGCCGGGTGGCAGCCTCGTAGGGGTCGACCGAGCCGATGTCGGACCGCAGGATGCCGAGCGCGCTTTCCTCAGCCGAATTGCGGGTGCGCGCCGATTCGATCTGCGCCTCGACCGTGCCGATGCGAGCGGAAAGCGTGATCCGATCCTCCGCGCCGCGGGTAAGGTTCTCTCCCGCGGAGGCTGCCAGGCGCGCGCGCTCGGCCGGATCGGCGGCCAGCGCGCCGCGGTCCAGAAGCGCCGCCATCGCCAGGCCGGCAAGTGTGTCGCGGATCGCCGGGTCCAGTGCCGTTGTCGAAAGCTCCGCCGACTCACCCGGTGCAATCGGAATCGGGGACAAGCCCGCCCCACCCTGATAGAAGGTCCCAAACCCGAGCGGATCGTTGAACCACGAGGTGACCGCTGCCACCACCTGCCCCGCCGTCGTCGCCCCGACGGCGGCCGTCTGCAGCGCCGTCAACATATCATCCGGTGATCCTAGGGGCGCAGTGTCCGTCGCCTGACCGGAAAACACCGCCCGGCCCGAGGCTTGCGTGTTCAGAAGGCCGACGGCAGAGGCAAGCCGTCCCCGCGCGTCGGCGGCAAGCGTGTTGACCTGGGCCGGCGTCGAGACATCGCGCGCGCCCATCAGCGCGGTCGAGATGCCGCTTGCCAGTTGCGACAGTCCAGCGATCGCCGATTGCTGCGCAGCGGCTTGGACGGCAGCATCCGTCGCCGTCGAGCGATAGGCCGAAAACCGGCTCAGACTGGCATCGATTGCTAGCAGAGGCGAGAAATCGCCCCGCAGCGTCGCGCCGATATCGGCATATTTGCCGCTTGCCACCTCTTGCGCCGCACGTTGCACCTGGCCGCGCAGATCCGCGCCCTGGCGGGCAAGGATGTTCGTCAGGCTTGCGTCACCAACCGACACCCGCATCAGCCGTCCAACCTGATCAGCGTGTCGATCATGTCGGTCACCGCCTGGATGACCTTGGCGTTGGCGGCATAGTTCTTTTCGATCACCAGAAGATCCTGCATCTCCTGATCGGTATCGATGCCGTTCTGTGCTTCGAGATCACCAAGCGCGGTCAACTTGGCGGCGGCGAAGGTCTGTTCTGACTGCGCGGCAAGCCGTCGAGCCGAAACATCGGACAGAAGGTCGCTGGTCAAGGTGGCAAGGCTGCGGGTTCCGGCGGCAAAGCCGCCCGAGGCAAGCGGACGCGGTTCCGTCAGGGCGGTGCGAAGCGCGCTCAGAACCGCCGCGTTGCCGGGCGGCCCCTCGGCCAGCGCGCCAAGACCGTCGCGCAGCCGGAAAAGCGCGCCGCCCCGGGCCGGATCGGCAAGAGCGTTCAGGGTGAGGCGGCCGGCAAGACCCGTCTCGTTCAAGGGATCGAAGGCTGCACCTGCGTCGGTGAACAGACCCGGAGCACCCGGGGCCAGCGTCGGATCGACCCCCGCCGAGGCAAAACGTTCGACCAGATCGCGGGCGACAGCATCAACTTTGCCTTGCGCCGAGACCGCGAGATCATCCCGGACGGCAAACAATGCGCCCAATGTACCGCCCAGGATCGGGCTTGCAGAGCCGGCCGTGTCGTATGGACGCCCGTTGATGGTAATGCCCGACAGCCCGCCCAGAGCCTGGGTCATCTCTGGTGTGATCGTGGGGCTGGCGGAAAAGCCGAAGGCCGCTGGCGAGCCGTCGAGAAGCGGCGCTCCGCCGACGGTGAACAGCGCAATCTGATTGAGATCGCGCGGAATTTCGCGGACTGGAACGATGGCCGAGATCTGGTCGACCAGCCGCTGGCGTTCGTCAAGAAGCGCCGAAACATCGCGTCCGGCCCCGGTGAAGGACCGCAGTTCGACGTTCAACTCGGACAGTTGCGCGATGGTGGAGTTGAGCTTGCCGACCTCTTCGCCAATGCGGCGGTCAGCGGTGGCGCGGGCGGCCTGGATGTCATCGGTCGCCGCGGCCAGCCCGTCAGTCAGCGACCTTGCGGTAGCGGCAATCGCGCCGAGTCGCGCCTGCGATTCCGGCCGACCCGACGCTTCGACCAAGGCCTGGTCGAAGGAAGCCAGCCGGGCCGCAAGCGACCCTGCGCTCTCGGGCGTGCCGACGGCCTGTTCCAGCCGTTTCAGGAATTCGGCCCGGACGTCCCGGTCGCCGCCTCCGGCCTGGGCGATCCGGCGTTCGCCCAGAAGATAGCGGTCGACGTCGCGGGTCACGCCAAGGACCTGCACCCCCTGCCCCTGCCCGGCAAGCACCGCCGCGCCAAGTCCGACCTGGCGGCGGGCGTAGCCGGGTGTCGTCGCGTTGGCCACATTCGACGACAGGATTTCTGCCTGTCGCGCGGTGGCCGAGAGGCCCGACAGGGCTCCGGCAAGGGCAGAGGTGATGCTCATCGCCTATCACCGTTTGATGTTGGTGGTTTCCTGCAGCATCTCGTCGACGGTCTGGATGACCTTGGCGTTCGAGGAGTAGGCGCGCTGGGTCTGGATCAGACTGGTCAGTTCCGCTGCCACGTCGGTTTTCGAACCCTCGCGCGAATAGCCCTGGATCGATCCGGTCGGGCCAGAGCCGGCGTCCCACAGGAAGAACGAACCGGATTCGGGAGAGACCTGGTAAGTCTGGTTCGACAGGGACAGAAGGCCGTTCGGGTTCGGCACATCGACCAGCGGGATCTGGTAGAGCCGCCGGGTAAAGCCGGTGTCGTAGGTGGCGTTGACATAGCCCTTTTCGTCGACTTCGATCGTGGTCAGGTTTCCGACCGGAGAGCCGTTCTTGGTGATCGACACCGGCGCGAAGTTGTCCGAAAGCTGGGTCAGGCCGTTCGGATCGCCGAAGCGGCCGATCCCGACAGTCATCGGTCCGCCCGCAACCGTCAGCGCAAGAGTGCCATCTGCCGGGTTGTAGGCCCCGCCCGAGACAACGGTAACCGCCGCCAGCGTGCCCCCCGCACCGCGCGAATCGTCGAATGTGAGGCTGTATTCGCCAATCAGCGCGCCGCCGCCCGCGCTGTCGCGGATCTGCATCGTCCACTGGTTCGATGCGCCGGTGCCGGGAACCACCGGGACGAAGCTGACTTCAAGCGACTCGGAGGTGCCGAGGTTGCCGAAGTATTCGACCGACAACGGCGGCGGGACCGCAGCAGAACCGGCAACCGTATAGGTCGCGGGCAGGTTCACCCCGAGATTCATCGTCGTGGTCGGATCGCCCGCTGTCTGGTTGGTGTTGATCACGATCGGCACCAGCCCCGATATCGTGTCGCGCGGGTTCGACGGGATGGTGCCGTCTGCATCCGCAGGCCAGCCCAGCAGCACAAGCCCCGAGTCCGTCTTCAGAACGCCGTCAGCATCCGTCCGGAAACTGCCCGTGCGGGTCATCAAGAGCGGCGTGTCCGACAGGGCGTTGCCAAGCGACACTTCGTTGATCACCGGCAACATGCCGCGCCCGGCAATCGCGAGGTCCAGGGGGTTGCCGGTCCCGACCAGATCGCCGCGTTCGTCGATCAACCTGACCGTGGAGGCGCGCACGCCACCCGCCGAATAGGTGCCCGCCCCCCGCGAAGAGGTGATCACCATGCTGGTGAAGTCGGTAGAGGCCCGCTTGTACCCGTAAGTTCCCGAATTCGCGATGTTGTCGGAGATCGAGGCAAGCCGCGTCGCATTGGCATTCAAGCCGGCAACACCCGCACTGAGCGAGGAGGAAATGGTCATGGAAAGCGCCTTTCTGCAGCTTCGACTCCTGTGGGGCCAAAGCTGCACGAAGGCCGCTTAACATGGACCTAACGGATAAAAGTTGAACGATTATCTGTCGCGGCGCAGCAGGATCACCTCGATCCGGTTGTTGCGGTCGGCCGAGGGGTCGGCCACCACCGGCTTGCGGTCGGCAAAGCCCGAAATGCGCTGGACCCGCGCCGGGTCGATTCCGGCAGCCTCGAGCATTTTCCGCGACGCCTGGGCCCGCAAGGCCGACAGATCCCAGACCGGGTTGTCGATAAGGGTTACGGGATGGGCCCGCAGATAGCCGCTGAACGCGATCTCGTTGGTGGTAAGGTTCAGAACCTCGGCCAGAAGCTCGGCGATCGCCAGCGCGACGGGAGACGGTTCGGCGGTTTCGCCTTGAAACAGCGGTGCGCCGGGCAAATCGAAGATCTCGATCACCAGCCCCTCATCGGTGACCTTCGTCACGACATGGCGCAGAAGCTGTTCCATGGTGTTGCTCTCGCCGCCCCGGGCGAGCAGCGCCTTTTCGACATCCTCAAGCTCGGATTGCGACCGACCCTTGCCCGAGGCCCCCTTTCCAGCCTCATCTCCGGCCTGATCCGCCGGGGCGGTGGAAGTCTTGCGATCCATCGCGCCCGTGCCGGTATAGGCCATGGTTTCTTCGGCAAAGACGCTGCTGCCGCCAAAGGCACCGTCGCCCCCCCCCGAGATGCGGTTCACGGGGATCGTCGGATTGAAATAATCCGAGATGCCCTTCCGTTGCTTTTCCGTCGTCGCGTTCAACAGCCACATCAAAAGGAAGAACGCCATCATGGCGGTCACGAAATCGGCGTAGGCCACTTTCCAGGCCCCGCCATGGTGGCCCCCGCCACTGACGACTTTCTTCCGCTTGATGATGACCGGCGCCGCATTGCTTTGCGCAGCCATCCCACATCACCCCAGTCCTTTACCCGGGACCAGATCTAGCGGGTCAGCATTTACAGGCGCTTAACCGATTGGGTTTTAGAGGTTTTACGCAGTTCCGCCACAGTTGCAGCGTCAGGCCATCAATCCGCGCCAGGCCGAAAGGGCCGCCTGGGAGCCACCACCTTCGATCACGCCGAGAAGCACCGTCCCATGCAGTCGGGCGCAGACGAGACTGTGCCCGTCGATCAGGGTGACCCCCAGCATGAGACAGACCGGATCGCCTTCCTGCGCCGACATCAGGTCAAGCTGACCGATCACCGCCGCGTGCTCATCGTCAAGAAAGTCCCGCAGATGCGAGACCATTTCTTCCGGGCCTTCGCTGCGACCATCGTCTTGGCCACCCCGGCTTAGCCAGGCGACCAGAACCGGCCCGATGCCCGTGGCGAAATCTGCGATGCTGCGACCCGAAAACCGGATCGCCGCGCGGTCAGGCGCGGGTGACGCGACATCGCCGGCTTCGTGCTCCGGCTCTTCCGCACCGACGTCATTCAGGTCGATCAGGAGAAGATCGGCCAGAAGCGCCACGGGCAGGCCCACGCTGACCTCGGCGCCGCCGCGACCGATGGGCCCCGAGATCACCCGGAGTTCCTTCCCCGGTACCGCAAGCGCCTGCAGAAGCTTGATCAGGTCATCCTTTTGCTCATCCTCCAGCACTTCCGAGCCAAGGCAGCTTTCAGCCCCGGCGAGCCCGTGGCTTGCGGTAAGACGCAACAGGCGGCGTCCGGCGACGTCGAGGGTCAGCGCAGGCCCTGCCGAAGACACGAACTCCAGCGATCGGGCCAGCATTGTCTCGTTCGCGGCGCGCAGAAGCCGGGCAACCGGGTTGCGGTCATGCGCTTCCGCAATCACCCGCGCGCCGCCCGGCAGCACGCGGATATCCGCCTGCAGGCTGGACAGCCGGGCGAGGATCGGAAGTGTAGTGTTGTTCAACGGTTCGACCGACCCCCGTCACCCGCCCTGTCACCCGCCATGGGTGATGCTCTCCAGCGTTTCGCGAATCTTGGGCACAAACGCGGCAAGGTCAATGCCGGGATCGCAGATGCAGCAAAGAGCATCCGCAGGTTCGGTGTCGGAGCGCAGGAACAGACGCACACTGTCCGGCCCCATCACCACGGCACAATGCGGCTCTCCGAAAGCCCCGACGGACAGGGAAAACAGGGGATCGTCAAAACTCGTTCGGGCCGCGTTGCACAACCGGTCGAGGTGTTCCTGCGTCACCGACATCGGGCCCGCGCTTGCCAGGATCATGCGCGACGACAGATCGGCAAAAGCCACCAGCCTGGCCTGGGGAAAGGCCTTCACCATCGACCCGAGACTTTCTGCGACACCCATACCCATGCCGCCTTATGAGGTCTTCATCCGACCGGCCGGCATGGCATCGCCCGTGCCGACGATATGGTCGGCAAAGGTCACCATCGTCGGACCGGTTTCGGCGGTCGGGCGTTCGGTGCGCAGCAGGCGTTCGGTCTTGGCCTCGACCCGGCGCGGCAGGACCTTCAACACCGGAGTGTTGCGGATCACCATGAGCCGTTCGAAAGTCTGGGCGATCAGGCTTTGGCCAACTTCGGTCGCATCCGCCGGATCAGGCCGGATGGCGGCCTTGCCGATATCGCCCGGTTCGGGGTGGCCGGCATCGATGATGCGGTGCACGATGTCGAACAGCGCCCGGGTGAAGGCATCGGCACCGCTTTCGATCCACTTGCTCTCATCCGCGCCCGCGCGCATCGCCTGCAACAGCGACACCGGGAAAACCTCGGCGAAAAGACCCTCGGTCTCCTGGACCACGCGCTTGATCACCTTGGCGCGGTCGCTTTCGCCGACGATCTTGTCGAACCGCGTCACCAGAAGCAGGCTGTTCTGCCGCATCTCTTGCGGGAAGTTCGCCCAGACCCCGGCCTCGGACTGCCGCCAGGCCTGGGTCGCATGGGTGCACCACAGAACCGCATCCGCCAGGTGAGCCATCCGCTCCCACACTTCGGACGACATCGAAGGGTCCGAAATGCCGGGCATGTCGATCAGGTCGCAATAGCGCAGGATGTCGCTTTTCATGAAGATACGGATGTGTTCCGTGGTCTCGAGGCTGACATGCTCCAGCTCGCGCAGGTCCAGGTCGTAGGCATGGCCGTCGAGACCCATCGTGTAAGCATCGTCGGGGCCATAGGAGAGCCAGACCGGCGGCAACTGCGTCGCCGTCACCTTCTCCAGAAGTGGCCTTGCCCCCATCAGCACGTTGCAAAGCGTGCTTTTCCCGGAACTGAACTCGCCCATGATCGCGATACGGGGCTTGCGGGTCAGCGGCATTCCACAGGTCCTTTCCTACCCTCTCCACACCTAGTCGGCATAGATCGCCAGTTCGTCCATGATCGAGGTCAGGCATTCCTGCCGATCCTCCCAGGCGTTCACGCCGAACAGCTCCTTCATCTCATCCATCGAGATTTCCGAACTGGCCAGCGCGCTCATCAACAGCTCGCGCTGTTCCTGCAGGAAGTCGCGCAGGGTTGACTGGGTACGTTCGCGGAACAGCCCGATCTGGATCGTCTTCAGATCATTGATGATCGGGTCGGTCTCGGCGCGGATCAGCTTGTTGAAATCCTGCGCAAAGGCCTTGTAGCCCCGGCGACGCTGCCACCAGCCCTTCCACCAGCCGACCTGCAGGTCCAAGGCGATGGTCTGGCCCAGGTTGATCGGCGGCGGGATGTAGCTGACGACCGGCGTCTCGATCTTGAAGCCCTCGACCGTGATCGAGAAGGTCTTGCCGTAAAGGTCGGCGATCTGCACCGCCGTCTCGTTGTTCACCTCGGCCGCGATGGCGTGCATCTTTTTCAGCACGACCTGGTAGCTGGAGCTGAGCAGCATCCGCAGCCCAAGCGGGCTGTAATGCCAGGTCGCATCCTCGCCATTGGTCTGCAGGTGCTCGATCAGGCTGTTCGTCGCCCGGTCGAGGAACCTTTCATAGCTCTGGTCGATCCGGTTGGTGAAATCCTTGCAGACGGTGTTGGTCAGATGCATCAGCTTCTCGACCGCGCCAAGCTCGATCTTGCGAAGCTCTGCGTCAAGTTGCTGCGGGGTCATCGTGCGGTTCAGCTGACCGTCCGATTCCAGGATGCGGACCTGGTCGACGACATCCAGCGACTGGGCCAGGTTCAGCGCCTGGCGCGACGACTTCTGCAAAGCCTCGCGCACCGGGCCTTCGTACATCCGCTGGCCAAGAGCATCCAGAAGTGCGGGCACACCCGAGGCATGCCACACAAGCTGCTCGGCCGACCAGCTTTCCATCTTGTCGGCAAAGGCGGCGCGGGTCCAGTTGATCGCCGACTCGGTCGAGTCGTCGGTCATTTCGTCGATCTTGCCTTCCAGAACCGCGTTCGCCCAATGGGCCGAGCCGTAGATGATGTCGATGTCCGGCGGGGCGTTGTTCTTTTCCAGAGTGTCCAGGATCGAGCGGTGAATCTCGGGCACCTGGTTGGCAGGGTCCGGCAGTTCGTCGATCCGGTTCACGAAGATGATGATCTCGCGCGACTGGCGGTGCGCGATCAGGCGGATCAGCGCCATGTCCATCGTCGTCAGCGCCTGGTGCGCGGACAGCACGACGATACAGGACCGGCTGTCGCGCACGGCATTGATCGTGATCTGCTCGCGCATCATGAAGGTGTCGTTCACGCCGGGCGTGTCGCGCACGCACAGCTGGACCGGGAAATCCTCGCGCTCGATATACAGGTCGGCAGATTTGGTGATGTCGGTGAACCGGCCCTGTTCTGCGCCACCCGACTCCTCGTCGCCGACGCAGACATAGCGGCGCAGCAGCGTGTCGTCGACCGTGCCATAGCGGTGCTCGGTGCCCAGCAGCATCTCGAACTTGCGACCGAGGCGCGCCTGCGCCTTTTCGCGCATCTGCACCACCTGCAGGCGCAGTTTCTCCAGTTCCTCATCCGCGCCCGCGCGCGCTGCAAGCTGGCCGATCCGGCCACCGTTCGAGACGAGCTTTTCCCATTCGGCATTGTCGAAGAACTTGAACTTCGCCTTCACGTTCAGCTCAGGGCTGGGCGTGTTGATGTGCAGCGAGGTGACGACCGAGGTCCAGGGGTTCACGTCGGTCGGCAGCAGGCCCGGCGCGCCGATCATCGCGTTCAGAAGCGAGGTCTTGCCCGCCTTGATCTGGCCGATCACCGTGACCGAAGGCTCGACCTCTCGCACCTGGGTCATGATCCGGGTGACCTTCTTGGCCGTGTCCGGGTCGGCCATGGTCACGAAATCGCGCAGCACGTCCTCGAACTGCTTGATCGCATCGGCGATCCGGCCGAGGCCGGGAAAGTTGCGTTTCAGCGCGACCTCAGGCTCCAGAGCGGCGACGCCGTCAAGCTCGTCCTCGTTTTCAGCAACCGCACCGAGTCCCATGTTCACCTCATACCTGCGGGCATGAACCGTCCAGGGCGAACGCCACAAGACAGAAGTCCCCGCAATCATGTCATAAGTTTGGAAAGTGGTCCCAATTGGGCACATTCTTGACGATTCTACGCTCACAATGGCGTCACACGGCCCGCAATGTTTCCAGTTCGCGTGACCTTTTTCCAGTTGCATCAACATGATGAGGTCCAGCACTTCCCCAAGGTCGCTGTTGATTCGGCGCATGGCTTCCGAACTGCCCCGGGAAATTACGGCCATCAACTGTTCCCCGGTCTCGCGCGCGTGGTCGAGAATCAGATCGACCGGCACCTTGCCACCGGGGTCGATTTCGCGTTCCAGTTCGGCCGAGCGGGCCAGGATCACCGCCACCGCTTCGTCAGCCAGACCCCGGTCGGCACCAATCTCCGGTCCGGGAGCGGCAGGCGCTTCGGTCGCGGGCGCGGCCTTTGCGGCGATCCGCGGGCGCTCGCGGCGGGGCGCGGGATCTTCGGTCTCGCTGCGGCGCTCGCGCATCATGATCGCGCGCGGCGTGAATTGCGCCGCGTCCCCCGCTGGCGGGGACGAGGGGGAAACGGGCACCTCCGCCGGGGCGCGGGCCGAAGCGGGCAGCCGCGAGATCGGTGTCATCCGCGGCTGGGACTGGGCGGGGACAGGAGGCGTCGGCGCAACCTCGCGCCCGGTGTCGCGCGCTGCCGGCGGGCGACCGAAGAGCCTGGGACGCTCTGCCGTGGCCGCCGTCCTTGGCTGCGGTGGCGCAATCTCCTCGACGGGGGCGGGGGCGGGATCGGCCGCCGGTTGCAGAGCATGCGCGGTCTCGGCACTCAGCGCGTCCGACGGGCGTTCCTCTCCGTCCGGGTCGGGTCCGCTCTCCCCTGCGGCGTCCGCGTCCGGCATCTCCTCGGGTCGGGCCCGCAGCGAGGACAGGTCCGGCAGCGGCGCGCCGCGCACCATGCCGGCCGCCGTGTCCCGGGTTGCACCGAACGGCTTCGGCTGGGCCGCCGCCGGGACTTCCGCAGCCGGTTCTGCAGCCGGACGCGGCGTCACCGCGCGCGGGCTCCGTTCGCTCGGTGGCGCCGGACGCTCCGGCCCAGCAGGTCGTTCCGGGGCGGCCGTGATATCGGCCAGCTTCCGTGCCAGGTCACCGTCATCGGGCGCGGACTGCCCCGTTGCCCGGGGTCGGCGCACCGGCTCGGATGGCTGCGGCTCTGGCACCGGGGCCGGTGCCTCAGCCTCTGCCTTCGACTTCCACGTAGAGCGCAGCGGCACCATCGGCGCTGCGGCCGGTTCGGCGTCCGAGGCGACGCGCTTTATCCGATCGGCAAATCGCCTGCGTGAGCCGGGCTGCCCCGGTTCGGCAGGGTCGTGTGCGATTTCGATGTCGCGTGCGGACGGGTCTTCCGGCCCGCCCACCGGCGCGGCTTGCGGCATATCCCCCGGCTCGGGCGCCATGTCGAAGTCACCGACCGGTTCCACAGTTGCCGGCTCTGCACCGCTTTCCACCGCCGCCGGATCAAGGTTTCCGGTCTGTCGCGCGCTCGCGACCCTGACGTCTTCGTCCGGCCGTGCCGCATCGGCCGCGTGCCGGGTGTCCTGCGGTTCCGGCGGCGGGGTCCAGACTTGCTGGACATTGGCCGCCTCTCCCGGCTCGGCAAAGCGGCGTGCCACCAGTTCGCTTGCCTCGACATGGCGCGCCAGCAGCAGTTCCGCCGTGTCGGTGTCCGCCCGCCGCCCCGACTGGACGCGGGTCTTGATCGCCGCAATCACGGCCGCCGCACCGCTTTCGCGGAAGAGATCGCGATTCACCGGCCCTCCGGGGGGCACCGCCGCCCGCGCCTCTTTCGCCGATACCGACAGGATCTGGCGGAATTCCTCGCCCGCGCGCAGCTCGACCCGGTCATGCATCGCCGAGGCCTGCTGCCGGCTGCCCAGCAGATCGACCTTGGTCAGGAACATGAAGCTGTTGTCCTTGACCGAATCGGGCAGGCTTTCCCACACCACCTGCTCTTTCGGCAGATAGGACGTCGTGCACCAGACCACGATGTCCGCGCGTTTGCTGGCCCAGGTGGCGGCCCGTTTCTGTTCCGCCTCGATCGGCCCCGCCGAAACTTCCAGCAGGCTGATCACCTTCAGCGCCGCCAGATCCAGTTCCACCGTCACCAAGGCCGGGGCCAACGCCAGAACCTCGGCCAGGTCGCTGCCCGGCAGGATCTTGGTGCTGCCGTCGGTCAGCGTGCAGATCATCCGTGCCGTGGTGCCGTGCTGGACGATGATCGTCGGCAGACGCAGGGTTTCCGGCACGACGACGGTGCCGACCAGAAGGTTCAGGATCGACGATTTTCCTGACCCGGGAAGGCCCAGAAGCGCGATCCGCGCCGGACGCTCCAGCCGTTCGATCAGGCGCTCGGCAGCCTCTGCCGGACCGCCGGCGGGCAAGAGCCCCCGGTCAAGTGCGCGGCCAAGCCGCTGGGCGACTGTCAGTTCCTCATCCGGATTTGCCATATCTTACTTTATGACGGTGACTCGCCGTGGCCGCAACCTGACTGGAGACAAATCCTCGACCGCCGGGTCGGGGTTGCTTTCTTGCACCGCCTGCCCGGCCTGCCGCGGCGTCCGTGCGACCCATGGTTCCGGTAAAGGCAGCGGTGTCGGAGCCAGTCTCGGGGTCGGCGCCGGGGCCCTTGCCGGTCCGATCACCGGGGCGGCCGCCGGAACGGGCGTCACGAATTGGGCAGGCTTCTGCAACGGCTGCGACAAATGATCCGGTGCCACTGTCGTCAAGCGGCGCGGCCGCGCGACAGCCGTCGAAGGCCCGCGCGGGCGTTCCTGCCCGGACCGGACCGAGGCGTCATTCACCTTGATCACGGTAAAGCTGATGTTGTCCTGATCCGGGTCATCCAGGCGGATCAGGTCTTCCAGAAGCCGTTCGGCAATCTCGGTCGACCGCGCCTTGCGATACCGGTTCAGCACCTTCTCGATCTGGGCATTGGTCAGGAACTGCACCCCGTCCGAGGCGCAAAGCACGATGTCACCGGCCTGCAGCTCATACGGCTTCGTCGGGCAGTCGATCTTCGGGATCCGCGTGCCCATCAGGACCGAGATCAGACAGTTGCGGTCGGGATGGTTGGCCGCGACTTCGGGGTCCATCAGGCCGGACTTCACCATGAAGTCGATCTGCGGCGCCATCGAATGATCCTCGTTCAGCTGCGAAAGCCTGCCGCCGCGGAACAGGAACAGCGGCGAATCGCCGATCGAGATCCACCACAGCCGGTTTTCCACCAGCGCCGGCACCACCAGGGTCGCCCCCATCCCCTCGGTCTCGGGGTGGCTGCGGGTGTGCTGGCGCAGCGTCTCGTTCGCGAAATCCGCGATGTTGCGCAGGATCTCGGGCGCCCGGGCCTCGAACGACCGCACATCCGCGAAATGGAATTTGAGCTCGCTGAACACCTCGGTCAGGACGATCTTGGACGCGACATCGCCCGCCGCATGTCCACCCATTCCGTCGGCCAGCACCACGAACCCGGCCTCCGCCCCCACCGGGAAGTCTGCGGTGATCGCATCTTCCTGATAGTCGCGTGCGCCCTGGCTGATCCCCGAGGCTACGTCATAGCGTGGCTCACGCGATCGCCATATCATTCGCGTCCCCCTCGGAGTCGACCGCCGACCAATTGAAGTCGGATGTACACAACACTTTCAACACCAGAGTGGTCTCTCCGATCTGGATTTCGTCCCCGTCGGCCGCAACCGATGTCGACAGCAGGGGCTTTCCGTTCAGCCGCACCAGGTTCGACTTGCCGCCATGCCCGATGTGGAACTGATGCGTCATCGGATCGTAGGCGATTGCCGCATGATGCTGGCGCGAAATCGCCATGTCTCCGAAATCCAGCGCGATGGTCTGGTCCGACCCACGCCCGATCTGCGACACGCCACGCATCACCGGGAAGGCCGCACCGCGCCCGGGGCCGGCCTTGATCACCAGCCAGCCCGTCGGATACATCACCACGCCCGACTTGTCGCCCGGCTCGATGGAGTCCTCCATCCGGCCTTCGTCGAACAACGGCACGACCGATGCCGGTTGCGGCTCGAACCCCAGCACCCGCGTCTTGGTCCGCGTCGCCCGCCGCCGCACACCCGCATCGGCGGCAATCTCGCGCGCGGGCGTCGGAGCTGGCACCGGGGCCACCGGCTCTTCTTCCATCTCCCAGATATTCACCCGGGGCGTCGGGCCTTCCTTGGCCACCACCGCGCTGTTGGCGGTCTGCGTCAGGACCTCGGGCGCGCCGTCGGCGAGTTTGGGGAACCGGCCCGCAGCCGGACCGTTGCCCTTGGCGACAGACTCGATCGCGGCCTTGGTGGCCTTGATCTGCTCGGCTTCGCTGCCCTTGAACCGGGCACCGCGAGATGCCTTGGCGTTCCGACGAAACAGCCAGTCGAAGAACTTCATTTTCCGCACTCCACCCCGGGGGGATTCCCCAGGCTCTTTCATCATCAGCCGACACCGGTTACCAAGGCCTCAACGGGCTTGACGTGACCAGAACCCGGTCACTGGTCGAGCCTTTATCCCTTGCAGCGTCGGTCCCCGAGCCCCATCACGGGCCTTCATGATTGAATTAGGCAAAGACTTTGTCCAAAAAATGATCCTAATTCGGTCATTTCGCGGATCAAGTTGTTCCACGCCTCAGGATAGGCGACCGACCACGAAATCCGCAAGCTCGGACAGAGTGTCGCGGAGGGAATGCGCGGGCAGGTTGAAAAGTGCGGCCTTTGCCCGACGAGCCCAGGCCAGTGCATCGGCACGGGCGGCAGATATTGCGTCATGCCGACGAAGAATCACCATGGCCTGTGCCAGATCGCCGTCGCGCTGGTCGCCCTTCTCGATCACCCGGACCCAGAACGCGCGCTCTTCCGCATCGGCTTTGGCGACCGCCTTGATCAAAGGCAGCGTCAGTTTCCGTTCCCGGAAATCATCGCCGGTATTCTTGCCGATCAGCGCATCCGAGCCGCCGTAATCGAGAATGTCGTCGACAATCTGGAAGGCAATTCCCAGGGCATCACCGTAGTCGCGCAGCGCGGCAACTTCCGCCTCGCCTGCGCCCGCGATGATCCCGCCGACCTCGGTCGCCGCCGCGAACAGAGCCGCAGTCTTGCCCCGGACGACCTGCAGATAGATCCGCTCATCCGTGCCCAGGTCCTGCGCCGCAGTAAGCTGCAGCACCTCGCCCTCGGCAATCGTGGCCGAGGCGTTGGCCAGGATATCCAGAACCCGCAGGTTGCCGGTTTCCACCATCAACTGGAAGCTGCGCGAAAAAAGGTAGTCGCCCACGAGGACGCTGGATTTGTTGTCCCACAGCAGGTTCGCCGTCGGCCGTCCGCGCCGCCGGTGGCTTTCGTCGACCACGTCATCATGCAGCAAGGTTGCGGTGTGGATGAATTCGACGGTGGCGGCCAGCTTGACATGGTCGCCGCCCGCGTAGCCGAACATCCGTGCCGCTGCGAGCGTCAGCAGCGGCCGCAACCGCTTGCCCCCGGCCTCGACCAGATGCGCCGTCACTTCGGGAATGCGTGGCGCGTGCTCGCTGGCCATCCGCTGCCGGATCAGCAGGTTCACAGCGGCCATGTCTTCGGCTAGAAGGGCGCTCAGCCGGTCCTGCGGTGTCACCGTTTTCTGCACCGCGCTGTCGCCCGCCCCGTCCATGCTGTCCTTGCCCCGCGCGTCCGGCGAGAGTAACCCGATCCGATGAAGGAACTTCTGCGCACGACCGACCCCACAGTGATCGCCTTCGCCACGGTCCTTCTTGACGGCGAGGGTATAGCCGCGTTTCCGCTGGACGTCCACATGAGCATCCTTGACGGCAGCCTTGGCATCTTGCCGCAGCGCCTGATGGTGGCGGATCAGGATCACTTCCGCGCGACAGCCATCCTGCGTGACAACGACATCCTGCCGGACCGCTGATGTTTGCCGAGGCCGAGCTTACCGACGACAGGTTCCTCTGCGGCCAACTGACCCTGTTGCAGCCGGTCCGGGGCTACCGCGCCGCCACCGACCCGGTGCTTCTGGCAGCGGCCTGCCCTGCCAAGCCCGGCCAGAGCGTCCTTGACCTGGGCTGCGGGGCTGGCGCCGCTGCACTTTGTCTCGGCCGTCGGGTGCCGGGCCTGACGCTGGCCGGGCTGGAACTGCAACCGGCCTACGCCGACCTTGCCCGCCGCAATGCGCTCCGCAACCACATCCCGCTCGAGGTGATAGCCAACCCGCCCTACTATGCGCCGGGCGGAAGTCCCTCGCCGATCGAAGCCCGCGCGCGCGCCATGCAGATCGAGACGCCCCTCACCGCCTGGGTGCAGGCTGCGACCCGCCGCTTGCGTCCCGGGGGCTGGCTTACCCTGATCTGCGGAACGGACGGCATGCCCGAGGTCCTGGCCGCGCTGGCCCCAAGGCTCGGCTCGGCGTCCGTCCTGCCGTTGGCCCCGCGCGAGGGAAGGCCTGCCCTCCGCATAATCCTGCAGGCCCGCAAGGGCGGTCGCGCGGCCTTCCGCCTGCTTGCCCCCCTCGTCATCCACCAGGGCCCCGTCCATGACGGCGACCGTGAAAGCTATGCTCCTGCCGCCAACGCCGTCCTGCGCCATGGCGCAGACCTTCTGGCGCTGTTCCGCTGAATTCTCCGCATCAATCTGTCACAGGCCCGCAACAGATGATGACACGACTCGGGTTTCGTGGTGCACTTCGGTCGTGGGTAGCTTTTACAGGAGGACGACCATGACGATCGCATCGCATCTGGTGGAACTGCGCAAGAAGCACGAAGCTCTCTCGGAAATGGTCGAGATGGCTCAGCGCAGCCCCGCTACGGATGCCCTGAAGATCGCGGATCTGAAAAAGCAGAAGCTCCGCCTGAAAGAGGAGATCGAGCGTCTGAGCCACTAACCGCTGTCGGCGCTGGCCCTCGCCGCCAGCGTCGCACCCGCCGTGATCAGCACCGCCGCAAAGGCGATGGTCCAGCTTGGCTTGGCAATACCTGCCGCGACCAGGGCCAGAGTTGACAGCAAAGGCGCGGCATAGCTTGCCACCCCCAACAACTGGATATCCCCGCGTTTCATCCCGATGTCCCAGGTGAAGAACGCCGCGCCGACCGGTCCCAACCCCAGGGCAAGAACCGAGGCCCAGCCCATCGCGCCGACCGGCCAGACCGTCTCTTCCAGCGCCAGATGCGCCAGGGTCGACAGAACTGCCGCTGCAAGGCAGAACACCGTGACGGATTCGGTTCGAACCGCACCCAGCTTGCGCGACAACACCGAATAGCCGGCCCAGGTCAGCGCGAAGATGAAGGCCACGGCAAAGCCCGGCAGCGCTTTGGCATCAAGCCCTCCCCCGCTGCGAAGGACGATCAGCGCGGCGCCGGCAAATGCCAACACTGCGCCGACAAGGTGCAGCGGCTGCAACCGCTCACCCGGCAAAAAGCCGGACATCAGCACGATAAGCATCGGCCACAGGTAGGCAATCAGGCCAGTCTCGGCCAGCGGAGCCATGCGAAAGGCGGTGAAATACAGGAAATGCGCGCCGAACAGCCCGATGGTCCCAAAGGCATAGACCTTCCAACCGACCCCGCGCAGCACGCCAAAGCCTTGCCGCGCCGTCCAGATCAGCCCGATCATCCCGCCGATCGCGAAACAGATCGCGTTCAGCAGCAAGGGGGGAACCGGGGCGCTGCCGATGGTGAACAAGGCCAGCAGCGACCACATCAGGACGGCGGTAAAGCCGATCAGGGTTGCGCGTCCCTTGGTCACAATGGTCTCCC
>NCDY01000153.1 GCA_002280405.1 Rhodobacterales bacterium 32-66-9
CCCGGCCTGACGGTCTATGAGAACATCGCCTCGCCGCTGCGGCTGATGGGCCGCGCGCAGGCCGAGATCGACAAGGCCGTCCGCCAGACCGCCGAGATGCTGCGCCTGACCCCGATGCTGCAACGCAAACCGCTGGAGCTGTCGGGCGGCCAGCAACAACGCTGTGCCCTGGCCCGCGCCCTGGTGAAAGGCGCGGGGCTGGTGCTTCTGGACGAGCCGCTGGCCAACCTCGACTACAAGCTGCGCGAGGAGCTGCGTGTGGAAATCCCCCGCATCTTCGAGGCCTCGGGCGCGATCTTCGTCTATGCCACCACCGAACCGGAAGAGGCGCTGCTTCTGGGTGGCAACACCGCGACCCTGTGGGAGGGCCGGGTGACCCAGTTCGGTCCCACGCCCGCGGTCTACCGGCTGCCCGCCGACGCCCGGACCGCGCGCGTCTTCAGCGATCCGCCGATGAACTTCGTCTCCTGCCGCAAGGAAGCGGGCCGACTGACCTTTGGCGAAAGCGCCCATGCGCCCGCGGGCGACGTCACCCGCGACCTGCCGGACGGCACCTTCGTGGCTGGCTTCCGGGCCAATCACATCACCCTGAACCGCCATTCGGGCGATATGGTGGAGTTCCGCTGCACCCTTGGCGCGACCGAGATCACCGGGTCGGAAACCTTTGTCCACCTGACCCACGGGGCGGACCGCTGGGTCGGGCTGATCCACGGGGTGCATCCGCTGACGGCAGGGGCAGAGACCTCGGTCTTCGTCGATCCCGCGCATGTCTACCTGTTCGACAGCACGGGCCGTCTTGCAGCCGCCGCCCCTTACGCGATGGCGGCCTGACATGTCCCGGATCACGCTTTCCAACCTGGCCCACAGCTACCTGGCCAACCCCGCCAGCGACGCCGACTACGCGCTGAAGGAGATGGACCATGTCTGGCAGGACGGCGGGGCCTATGCGCTGCTGGGGGCTTCGGGCTGCGGCAAGACCACGCTTCTGAACATCATTTCCGGCCTCGTGCGGCCGTCGCAGGGCCGGGTCCTGTTCGGCGACCGCGACGTGACCGATGCCGCCACGACCGAACGGAACATCGCCCAGGTGTTCCAGTTCCCGGTGGTCTACGACACGATGACCGTGCGCGACAACCTCGCGTTCCCGTTGCGGAACCGGGGAATGGACGCCGCCTACATCGCCAGGCGCGTGGGCCAGATCGCGAAGATGATCGGGATGGAGGACATCCTGTCGAAAAAGGCCCGCGGGCTGACGGCGGACGCCAAGCAGAAGATCAGCCTTGGTCGCGGCATGGTGCGCGAGGACGTGAACGCGATCCTGTTCGACGAGCCGCTCACCGTCATCGACCCGCACATGAAGTGGGAGTTGCGGACCCAGCTCAAGGACCTGCACCGCGAGTTCGGCCACACGATGATCTACGTCACCCATGACCAGACCGAGGCGCTGACCTTCGCGCAGACGGTGGTGGTGATGCACGAAGGCCGCGTCGTGCAGATGGGCACGCCGGAAGAACTGTTCGAGACCCCGGCGCATACTTTCGTCGGCTACTTCATCGGCTCGCCGGGGATGAACCTCTTCGACGCCGAAGTGACCGGCAGCGAGGCGCACCTGCAGGGTGCCACGGTGCCCCTCGATGCGGCCTATGCGCCGACTGCGGGCCGCACCCAGATCGGCATCCGCCCGGACTACGTCGCTCTGTCGGATCAGGGCCTGCCAGTTGTGGTGAAACGGGTGGAGGACGTCGGCCGCCACCGCATCCTGCGCGCGGAGCTGGCCGGGCAACCGCTGAACGCGATCCTGCCGGAAGGCATGTCCCTGCCGGCCGACCCCCGCGTCACCTTCCCCGCGGGGAAGATCAACGTCTATGTGAACGACTGGCGCGTCCAGCCGACCGCAATCCCGGGAAAGGCCTGAGCCATGGAGAAAACCCAGAACAACAAGGCCTGGTTCCTGGTGCTGCCCGTTCTCGTGCTGGTCGCCTTCTCGGCCATCCTGCCCCTGATGACGGTGGTGAACTACGCGTTCAACGACACGTTCGGGCAGAACGAATTCTTCTGGGCCGGGCTCGACTGGTTCGAGGAGATGGTGACCTCCGACCGCCTGCAAGATGCGCTTGGCCGGCAGATTCTGTTTTCGCTCATCATCCTGGCGATCGAGGTCCCGCTGGGCATCTTCATCGCGCTGAACATGCCGAAGAAGGGCTTCTGGGCCTCGTTCTGCCTGGTGCTGATGGCCTTGCCGCTGCTGATCCCGTTCAATGTCGTCGGCACCATCTGGCAGATCTTCGGCCGCGTCGACATCGGGCTTCTCGGCTACACCCTTGCCGCGATGGGGATCGACTACAACTACACCAACGACCCTCTCGACGCCTGGATCACCGTCGTGGTGATGGACGTCTGGCACTGGACCTCGCTGGTGGCGCTGTTGTGCTACGCGGGGCTTCAGTCGATCCCGCAGGCCTATTACCAGGCCGCCCGGATCGACCAGGCGACCCGCTGGTCGGTCTTCCGCTACATCGAACTGCCGAAGATGAAGGGCGTCCTTCTCATCGCCGTGCTTCTGCGCTTCATGGACAGCTTCATGATCTACACCGAGCCCTTCGTCGTCACCGGCGGCGGCCCCGGCAATTCGACCACGTTCCTGTCGATCGACCTGGCGAAGATGGCCACCGGCCAGTTCGACCTTGGCCCCGCTGCCGCGTTCTCGATCATGTATTTCCTGGTCATCCTGTTGATCTCGTGGGTCTTCTACACCGTGATGACCAACCTTGACCGTGAGGAGGCCCACTGATGCGCATCCGTTCCTCGGCTGTGGTGATGACGCTTTATCTCTTGTTCCTGCTGATCCCGATCTACTGGCTGGTGGGGATGAGCCTGAAGACCAATACCGAGATCACCTCGACCTTCACCCTGTTTCCGGCGGAGCTCACGTTCCGCAACTACGCGGTGATCCTGACCGACCCATCCTGGTACATGGGCTATGTCAACTCGATGATCTACGTCACCATGAACGTGGTCATCTCGCTGACCGTGGCGTTGCCGGCGGCCTACGCGTTCAGCCGCTACAATTTCATGGGCGACAAGCACCTGTTCTTCTGGCTTCTGACCAACCGGATGGCTCCGCCGGCCGTCTTTGCGCTGCCGTTCTTCCAGCTTTATTCCGCGATCAACCTGATCGACACCCATATCGCGGTGGCGCTGGCGCACACGCTGTTCAACGTGCCGCTGGCCGTCTGGATCCTGGAGGGATTCATGCGCGGGGTGCCGAAGGAAATCGACGAGACGGCCTATATCGACGGCTATTCCTTCCCGCGCTTCTTCGTGAAGATCTTCATGCCGCTGATCGCGTCCGGCATCGGCGTCGCGGCGTTCTTCACCTTCATGTTCTCCTGGGTGGAGCTGCTGCTGAGCCGCACCCTGACCACGACCGACGCCAAGCCAATCGCCGCGGTGATGACCCGCACCGTGTCAGCCTCCGGCATGGACTGGGGTGTCCTTGCCGCGGCCGGGGTCCTGACGATCGTGCCCGGGGCCTTGGTGATCTACTTCGTGCGCAACTACATCGCCAAGGGCTTCGCCCTGGGGAGGGTGTGATGCCCGCAACCCGCTGGACCCCGATCTACCTCGGCCTTGCCGTCCTGATGGGCGCGATCCTGGCGCTGATTTTCCGGGCCGTGCCGGTCGACGACGCGGGCGTCCGCGACTGGACCGGGCAACTGGTTCCCGGTTTCTGGATGGCATGGACCTTTCCCGTCGCCCTGTTCTTCTGGAGCATCGCGGCGCTTCTGATCATCATGACGCTTCTTGCGATCCGCTTTCCCGAAACCCCGCGGGTGGGGGTCCTTCGGATCGAGACCACGCGCGGCGACCGGCTTTTCATCAGCCTGCTCGGGTCGGCCTTCATCCACATCGGCTGGCTTTTCTTCGCGGGCCCGGACCTGATCTGGGGCGCGATGATCCTGTCCCTCGTCTATGCGGCAGCGGTGTTCCGCTGGGTCTAGACGAGGGGACTGACGACCCCGGAGCGGGCAAACCGATCCGGGCAAGACCAAACCGAAACGTCTCAACATTCTGGGAGGAATCACATGAGACTACGTTCAACCGCAACGGCCATGGCGCTTGCGCTGATGGCTTACGGCCTGCCCGCCTGGGCCGACATCGAGGCGGCGAAGGCCTTCCTTGATGCCGAGATCGGCGATCTTTCGGTGCTGTCACGCGCCGATCAGGAAAAGGAGATGCAGTGGTTCATCGACGCTGCCGCCCCCTATGCCGGGATGGAGATCAAGGTCGTCTCGGAAACCCTTACCGTCCACGAATACGAATCCAAGGTGCTGGCCCCGGCGTTCGAGGCGATCACCGGGATCAAGGTCACGCATGACCTGATCGGCGAAGGCGACGTGGTGGAAAAGCTGCAGACGCAGATGCAGTCGGGCGAGAACATCTATGACGCCTATGTCAACGACAGCGACCTGATCGGCACCCACTGGCGCTATCAGCAGGCGCGCAACCTGACCGACTGGATGGCAGGCGAAGGGGCTTCGGTGACGAACCCGGGGCTTGACCTGGCCGACTTCATCGGCCTTTCCTTCACCACCGGGCCGGACGGCAAGGTCTACCAGCTTCCGACGCAGCAGTTCGCGAACCTTTACTGGTTCCGCTACGACTGGTTCAACGACCAGAAGACCAAGGACGACTTCAAGGCCAAGTATGGCTATGACCTTGGCGTTCCGGTCAACTGGTCGGCCTACGAGGACATCGCCGAGTTCTTCACCGGGCGCGACATGTCCTACATGGGCGGGCCGGCGACCGGGGTCTATGGCAACATGGACTATGGCAAGAAGGACCCCTCGCTTGGCTGGCGCTACACCGATGCCTGGATGTCGATGGCGGGAATGGGCGATGTCGGCACTCCGAACGGGTTGCCGGTCGACGAATGGGGCATTCGGGTGGACGAGAACTCGCGTCCCGTCGGCTCTTGCGTCGCGCGGGGCGGGGCGACCAACGATGCGGCGGCGGTCTATACATTGCGCAGCAGATGTTCTGGTACACCGCCTTTACCGCCGACATGGTCAAGGAGGGCCTGCCCGTGATGAACCCCGACGGCACGCCGAAGTGGCGCATGGCCCCGTCGCCGCACGGGGCCTACTGGCAGAACGGTCAGAAGGTCGGCTACCAGGACGCCGGTTCCTGGACGCTGATGAAGTCCACCCCGGTGGACCGGGCGCAGGCGGCCTGGCTTTACGCCCAGTTCGTCACCTCGAAGACCGTCGACCTGAAGAAGTCGGATGTCGGCCTGACGTTCATCCGCGAGTCGACGATCAACAGCCAGCATTTCACCGACCGTGCCCCGCAACTGGGCGGTCTGATCGAGTTCTACCGCTCGCCCGCGCGCGTGCAGTGGTCCCCGACCGGCACCAACGTTCCTGACTATCCGAAGCTGGCGCAACTGTGGTGGCAGAACATCGGCGATGCCATGTCGGGGGCGAAAACCCCGCAGGAAGCGCTGGACTCCCTGTGCGCAGAGCAGGAAAAGGTGCTGGAACGGCTTGAGAGGTCCGGCGTCCAGGGCGACATCGGCCCGAAGCTGAACGAGCCGCAGGACCCCCAGGTCTGGCTTGACGCGCCGGGTGCCCCGGTCGCCAAGCTGGAGAACGAGGATCCGACGCCGGAAACCATCAGCTATGACGAGCTGATCAAGTCCTGGCAGAACTGATCCCTAAGGGGGGCGGGGCGCGCGCCCCGCCCCGTCTTCATCCTCCGCCAGACCATCCTGCGCGGCATGGCGGGGCGTTTCTGAAACAAACAATAAACTGGCGGTGAGATTCCGGACATGGTCGGACGCCAAGGTTGACGCAGTGGCAGGCTGCATGGTGTGTGATGCTGGCCGGGTATCGGATCCCGACCCATCAAGGAAGAAAACATCATGAATTCAAGATCTTCCGGTCTGGCCCGCCGTGGTGCGATACCTTCGCTTGACGCCCGCACGCTTGGCCTGATGTTCGTTGCGGGTTTCTTCGCGACGGTCGCCTTCGACCTTTGGGGCCAGGTCGTCAGCCCTGCCCTCGGCTTTGCCAACCTGTCGCCCCATGGTCTCGCGAAAAGCCTTCTGGCCAGCCTCGGCCTGCCCGCCGGCGATTTCGCCGGATACTTCATGCACTTCTACCTTGTCGGCCAGATCGGCTATCCGGTCGGCTGGCTGTTCGTGTTCGCGCCGCTCTGGGCGCGGTTCGTCGGGCGGACGCACTGGATCATCCCCGGACTGGTTTACGGCTTCGGCATCTTTCTGTTCGCCATCGGCGGCGTCACCGCCATCGCGGGTCTGCCGTTCTTCCTGAACTTCACCGGAATCACCTGGGTCGCGATGATCGGACATGTTCTCTATGGGGTTGTCCTGGTTGGCGTTCTGCAGATGATCGACCGGTCCTGACCGCAGCCGGGGCCGCCGGCGCGGCGGCCCCCTCATCCCACGAGTTGCCATGACCCATATCCTTGCCATCGACCAGGGCACCACCTCCTCCCGCGCGATCCTGTTCGACGCGTCCCTTCGCCCCGTCGCCGCCGCCCAGGAAGAGTTTCCCCAACACTACCCCCGTCCCGGATGGGTCGAGCACAACCCGGCCGACCTGTGGTCCACCGTCGCCGGAACCGCCCGCGCCGCGATCGAGAAGGCCGGGATCAAGGCCGACGAAATTGCCGCCATCGGCATCACCAACCAGCGTGAGACGACCCTGATCTGGGACCGCGCCACCGGCCAGCCGATCCACCCCGCCGTGGTCTGGCAGGACCGCCGCACCGCCGACACCTGCGCCGCCCTGAAAGCGGCGGGCCACGAGCCGATGATCACCGAACGCACCGGCCTGCTTCTCGACCCCTATTTCTCGGGCACCAAGGTCAAGTGGCTTCTCGACCATGTCGAGGGCGCGCGGGACCGGGCGAAGCGGGGTGAGCTTGCCTTCGGCACCGTCGATACCTGGCTGATCTGGAACCTGACCGGCGGGAAGGTGCACGCCACCGACGCCACCAATGCCTCGCGCACCCTGATCTACAACATCGCCAGGGGAGAGTGGGACGCGGACATCTGCGCCCTCCTCGACATCCCCCTGTCCCTGCTGCCCGAGGTGAAGGACTGCGCCGCCCCCTTCGGCATGACCCGCCCCGACCTTTTCGGCCG
>NCDY01000154.1 GCA_002280405.1 Rhodobacterales bacterium 32-66-9
GACTTCGACAGCATCTACGCGATGAACCGCATCATCGCCGCCGTGCAGGCCAAGTCCGGCAACTACAAGGTCCGCCTCGCGGGCTGCGTCGCCAACCGCAGCCGCGAGACCGACGAGATCGACCGCTACTGCACACGCGTCGGCTTCAACCGCCTTGCCCACATGCCCGACATCGACGCCATCCGCAGAAGCCGCCTGAAGAAGAA
This sequence comes from Rhodobacterales bacterium 32-66-9, assembly GCA_002280405.1. Lineage (GTDB taxonomy): Bacteria > Pseudomonadota > Alphaproteobacteria > Rhodobacterales > Rhodobacteraceae > Tabrizicola. The sequence continues at coordinate 207 of NCDY01000154.1, forward strand.
GACCCTCTTCGAGATGGCCGACGAAGAGGACATCGTCACCGCCCGCGCCGAATATCTGCGCCTTGCCGACGCCCTGTGGCGGTCGGTCAACGGCGAAGGTTCCACCCCCGAACCGCTTCCCGACCGCGAAATCTTCGAACTTCTGGGATTCGACTGAAATGCCCGACTATGCCCTCACCCGCGACCGCGTGGAGACCTACTTCGACCGCACCGCGACCCAGACGTGGGAGCGGCTGACGAGCCACGAAAAGGTCTCCCGCATCCGCGAAACCGTCCGGCAGGGCCGCGACCGGATGCGTGCCCTGATGCTGTCGCGCCTGCCGCAGGACCTGCGCGGCACCCGCATCCTCGACGCCGGCTGCGGCACCGGGGCGATGGCCCAGGAACTCGCCCTGCGCGGCGCACAAGTCACCGCCGTCGACATCTCGCCCCAGCTGATCGACATCGCCAAGCGCCGTCTGCATCCCGCGCTGGCAACCCAGGTCGACTTCCAGTCCGGCGACATGTCCAACCCCGCCTTCGGCCGCTTCGACTTCGCCCTCGCGATGGACAGCCTGATCTACTACCGCGATGCCGACATCGGCCGCGTCATCGACACCCTCGCCGCCCGCACCGGCCAATCCATCATCTTCACCGTCGCCCCGCGCACGGCCTTCCTGATGGCGTTCTTCACCGTCGGCAAACTGTTCCCCCGCTCCGACCGCTCGCCCAGCATGATCCCGCATGACGCCGCCAGGCTTGCCAGACATTGCCCGGGCACCATCACCAAGATCGGCCGCATCACCTCGGGTTTCTACATCTCGGAAGCACTGGAGCATCGCACATGATCCTCCGCCGCAAACACATCGCCCAACTCGGCGCCCGCTGGATGCCCTTCGCCGATGCCGCGTCCGAAGACCTGCCGCTTGGCCAGCTCTGGCGGCTCGCGCTTTTCCAGGTCTCGGTCGGCATGGCGCAGGTCCTGCTTCTTGGCACGCTGAACCGCGTGATGATCGTGGAACTGTCCGTTCCGGCGATGGTCGTCGCCCTGATGATCTCGATCCCGGTCCTCGTCGCCCCGTTCCGCGCGCTTCTGGGCCACCGTTCCGACACCCACCGCAGCGCGCTTGGCTGGAAGCGGATCCCCTACCTCTGGTTCGGCTCGCTCTGGCAGATGGGCGGCCTTGCGGTCATGCCTTTCGCCCTGATCGTCCTTTCCGGCGACCAGTTCAAAGGCCCGGCCTGGGCGGGCGAAGTCCTTGCGGCGCTGGCCTTCCTGATGACCGGCCTCGGCATGCACATGGTCCAGACCGCAGGCCTTGCGCTTGCCGCCGACCGCGCGACCGACGACACCCGCCCCCGCGTCGTCGCGATGCTTTACATCCTCTACCTTGTCGGCATGGGCCTTTCCGCGCTTCTTGTCGGCTGGCTCTTGCAGGACTATGCCCCGCTCTGGCTCGTGCAGGTCGTGCAAGGCTGCGGGGCAGCGACGCTGATCCTGAACATCATCGCCTTCTGGAAGCAAGAGCGCGTCCGCCCGATGTCGCGCGCCGAACGCGCAGCGCCCCGCCCCGGCTTCGGCGATGCCTGGCGCGGGCTGATGCAGCAGGACGGTGCCCGGCGCCTTCTCGTCGTCGTCTTCCTCGGCACGCTGGCCTTCAACATGCAGGACGTCCTCCTCGAACCCTACGGCGGTCAGGTGCTCGGCCTCTCCGTCTCCGCCACCACGGTCCTGACCGCGCTCTGGGCGCTTGGCGCGCTGGCGGGCTTTCTCTGGGCCACGCGTCGCCTGGCACGGGGGGCCGACCCCTTCCGGCTGGCCGCCATCGGCCTTCTGGTCGGCGTCGCCGCCTTTTCCGCCGTGATTTTCGCCAGCCCGATGGGCAGCGCCGCGCTGTTCTACGCCGGAGCCTGCGCCATCGGCCTCGGCACCGGCATCTTCGGGCTTTCCACGCTCAACGCCGCCATGGCACAGGCGAAAGGCGCCTTGGGCGCGGGCCTGATCCTTGGTGCCTGGGGCTCGGCGCAAGCCACGGCGGCGGGCATTGCGATCCTGACCGGAGGCACCCTGCGCGACGCCGTCACCAGTATCGTCAATGCTGGTCTGCTTGGCCCGATCAGCGACATCAGCCTTGGCTACACCGTGGTCTACCACGTTGAAATCGCACTGCTCTTTTTCACCCTTGCCGCGCTTGGCCCCCTGGTCAGGATCGGCACTCCCGCAACCGCACCGGACCAAGGCCAGCCAGGCTTGCGGCTGACCGAATTCCCAACCTGACAACGGAGGACCCCGATGCTCGGTGTCACATTCTTCGGAAACTTCGATCTCGCCAGCCTCGCGATCTGGCTCTTCTGGGGTTTCTTCGCAGTCCTGATCTACTACCTGCAGACCGAGAACATGCGCGAAGGCTTCCCCTTCGAGAACGAGGACGGAAGCGAGGCGTCGAACCAGGCGATCTTCCCGCTGCCGAAACCCAAGACCTTCCTTCTGCCGCTGGGCCGCGGATCGGTGACCGTGCCTTCGGCCGAAAACGAAGCCGCGCACCGGCGCAGCGATCTTGCGCTGGCACCCTCGGGATCCCAGGGCTTCCCGCTCATTCCGACCGGGAACCCGATGCTCGACGGTGTCGGCCCGGCCTCCTGGGCACCGCGCCGGGATGAGCCGGAACTCGACGCCCACGGCCATGCGAAGCTGCGCCCCATGGCCGCGGTCGAGGGTCTTGTCGTCAGCGCCGGACGCGACCCGCGCGGTCTGCCGGTGCAGGCAGGCGATCTGGATGTCGTCGGCCGCGTCAAGGAAATGTGGGTCGACGTGTCGGAACAGCTGGTCCGCTACCTGGAGATCGACCTCAACAACGGCACCACCCGCCTTGTGCCGATGACCATGGCGAAGATCTGGGCCGACCGGGTGCGGATCAATGCCCTGACCTCGGACCTCTTCCCCGCGATCCCGGCCCACCGCGCGCCGGACACAGTGACCAAGCTCGAGGAAGACAAGATATCGGCCTATGTGGCCTCGGGCTGGATGTATGCCAAAGGCCGCAAGCGCGGCCACTGACGCCAAGGGAAGCGGCGCGCGCCCGCGCCGCTTCGTCTTACCCGGATGACGAAAGGGTCTGCCATGTCAGACCATGACAAGGACTTCGATTTCGAGCCGCACCCCGGCCTGCCCAAGGCTCTCCCCGAAGGCGAGACGCTGCTCTGGCAGGGCAGCCCCGACCCGGCAGCCCTTGCCCATGAGGCGTTCAAGGCGCACTGGGTGCTGGGCTACCTCCTGATCCTCGCCGTCTGGCGCGCCAGCGCCGCTTTTCCCGACGGCTTCGCCCGGTCGGTCGCGGTGTTCCTGCCCTACCTCGTGCTGGCGCTGGCCGCCTACGCGCTGATCCGGCTTCTTGCCCGGGCGACAGCCCGCGCCGCGATCTATTCGATCACCACCCACCGGGTGATCCTGCGCATCGGTGCTGCCCTGCGCGTGACCTGGACCGTCCCCTTCAGCAAGGTGGCCGCCGCAAGCCTGTCCACCCGCCCCACCGGCATCGGCACCATCGCGATCGAACTCGCTTCCGGCCAACGCATCTCGTATCTGGCCCTCTGGCCGCATCTGCGCCCCGGCTTCGCCGGCAAGGCGCAGCCCGCGTTCCGCTGCATCCCCGATGCCGCCCGTGCGGCCCGGATCCTGTCCGACGCCGCCCAGACCCGGGTGAACGAACCCGTTGTCAGCTTCCGTGTCTCCAGCCCCATCGCAGCGGAATAGGAAAGAGAACCATGTCCGCAACCATGAAAGCCCTGGCCGAACGCCGCAGCCCCGAACGCGAGATGATTCCGCGGACGCTGCTCTGGGCCATGCTGGCCCTCGCGCTCTCGGCGCTTGTCATCACCAGCTTCGCCGTCCTCACCGACCGGCCCCGGGTCGGCCAACCGGCCCCCGGCAAGGTCGTCGCCGAGCGCCTGGTGATTCTCGAAGGCCGCTCGGCCAGGGCCGTCACCGTCTACGACGCTGCCGGCAAACTCATCGCCGACTTGGACCGCGGCGGCTTCGTCACCGTGGTCCAGAACGCGATCCAGCGCGCCCGCACCGTCGCGCGCATCCAGGGCAACCCGCCGATCCGGTTCGTCCGCTACGACAACGGTCGGCTGGTGGCCGAAGACCCCGCCTCGGGCGCGTCGATCGAGCTTTACGCTTTCGGCAAGGACAACAAGGCCGCCATAGAGCGGCTGCTCGACCAACCATAAGGGAACATCACCATGGGTATCTTCACCAAAGCGAAGGAAACCGTGCCCTGCACGGTCGAAGTCAGCCACCGCTTCGAAAGCCTCCACGCGCACGTCCGCTTCGACAACGGCGCGGTCGTCTACCCCGGCGACGAAGTGCTGCGCAACGCCACCATCACCCGCGCGACGCGACTTGAACGCTGGTGGACCCGCGCCACCGGCGATTTCGGCTTCATGGAACTGTGCGAATTCTCGTTTTCAGAGGAGTTGCTGGCATGAAAGACGTCACCCACGACACCACCCACGGGGAACTGCACTCCGAACTCGCCGACCGCTTCGACACCACGGCCATGGCGACCGAGACCACGCTTCTGAACCCCCGCTTCTACACCACCGACTTCGACGCGATGGACCGCATCGACGTGACCCCCGTCCGCCGCGAATGGGACGCGCTGCTGGCCCAGATGAAGTCCGACCCGAACAAGGGCCACTTCAAGAAAACCGAAGCCTGGGACAAGGTCGACTGGGACGGGATGGACCCCGCGCTCCGGGCCGAGTTCATCGACTTTCTCGTGTCCTCCTGCACCGCCGAATTCTCCGGCTGCGTCCTCTACAAGGAAATGAAGCGCCGCGGCACCAACCCCGATATCTGCGAGCTGTTCTCCTACATGTCGCGCGACGAGGCCCGCCACGCCGGCTTCATCAACGACGCGCTGCGCGAGGCGGGGGTTGCGGTGAACCTCGGCTTTCTGACCAAGGCGAAGAAATACACCTACTTCCGGCCGAAGTTCATCTACTACGCCACCTACCTGAGCGAAAAGATCGGCTACGCCCGCTACATCACCATCTACCGCCACCTCGAGGCGCACCCCGAACAGCGCTTCCACCCGATCTTCAAATGGTTCCGCGAATGGTGCAACGACGAGTTCTCCCACGGCGAGGCCTTCGCGCTTCTGATGCGGACCGACCCGAAACTGACCACCAGCTTTGCCAACAGGCTCTGGATCAAGTTCTTTCTGGTGGCGGTCTATTCGACGATGTGGGTCCGCGACCACGCGCGGAAGGACTTCCACAACGCCCTTGGCGTCGACATCGACTGGTATGACCAGGAGGTGTTCGCCAAGACCTCGACCATCGCCAAGCAGGTCTTCCCGATGGAAATCGACATCGACCACCCGGCCTGGATTCCGGCGCTGCGCCGGATGAACGCGGCGATGATCGACATGGAAAAGGGCAAGCGCAAGGGCGGCGTCACCGGCCGCGTCAGCCATGCCTTCGCCTCTGCCCGCGCAATGCTCGCTTTCGCGCGGCTCTACACGATCCCGGTCAGACGCAGCACTCCGCCGCTCTCGGTGCGGCTGGAGCCGTCGTATTGACCGCATACCATCATACCACCGCTTCGGCGGCGGGTAGGATGCGGGATGGGCGCGTCCCGGCATCCTGTGCGGCATCCCTTCGGGGGTGCCGCACATGACCAATCCCTGGATCATCGCCCTTTCCGCCATCTTCCTCTGGTGGGCCTCGACCGGGCTGATCCTCTGGCGCGTGCGCTGCGCCGATCTTGGCGGACCGGACGACCATCTGTGGTCCGTCCTCCTCGGGCTGCCGCTCCTCGTCGGCGGAGCTGCCGGGGCCCATGCCTCGGTCAGCCAGCTGACCGTCGGCAGCGTCTATGGCGGGTTCCTGTCGGCCCTCGCCTTCTGGGGCTGGATCGAGCTTGCCTTCCTGTCGGGCATCGTCACCGGCCCGCAGCGCCAGCCCTGCCCGCCGAACGCGCGCTGGCCGGAACGCATGCGGCGCGCGGTCGGCACGATCCTGTGGCATGAATTCGCCCTGATTGCGGGGCTTCTGGCGCTGACCCAGCTGACGCTGAACGCGCCGAACCCCTTTGCGGCCCTGACCTTCGCCACGCTTTTCTTCGCCCGCGTCTCGGCCAAGCTGAACCTGTTTCTTGGCGCGCCGCGCATCCACACCGAATTTCTTCCGCGTCCGCTCGCGCACCTTGCCAGCCATTTCCGCAAGGCGCCCATGACCGCGCTGCTGCCGCTTTCCATCGCCGCCCTCGCACTTGCGACCGGCTGGTGGTCCGCCCTTGCCGCACAAGCCACCGACGACGCGCTCTTCATCGGCTATCTGCTGCTTGCCGTCCTCACCGCCCTTGCCCTGATCGAGCACCTCTTCATGGTGGTGCCGGTCCCCGACCAGAAGCTCTGGCACTGGATGCTTCCAGAAGCCGCCAGCACCCAGCCAACCAAGCAAGACACCTGACAGGACGCATGCACATGGACTTTGCCAGCTATTTCACAGCTCGCCTGACCGCCCTGAAATCCGAGGGCAACTACCGCGTCTTCGCCGATCTGGAAAAACGCTGCGGCTGCTTTCCCAAGGCCGAACGTCACCGCGCCGACGGGACCAAGGAAGAGGTCACCATCTGGTGCTCGAACGACTACCTCGGCATGGGGCAGCATCCCGACGTCGTCGCGGCCATGGTCGAGGCCGTGCAGACCTGCGGCACCGGTACTGGCGGCACCCGCAACATCTCGGGCACCAACCACCACCACGTCATGCTGGAACGCGAGCTGGCCGACCTGCACGGCAAGGACGGGGCGCTTCTGTTCACCTCCGGCTACGTCTCGAACTGGGCGGCACTTTCCACCCTGGGCAGCCAGATCCCGAATGCAGTGATCCTGTCGGACGAAATGAACCATGCGTCGATGATCGAAGGCATCCGCCATTCCCGGGCCGACAAGGTGCTGTGGAGGCACAACGACTGGCGCGACCTTGATCGCAAGCTCCACGCTGTCGGCGACCGCGCGAAGATCGTGGCCTTCGAATCAGTCTATTCGATGGACGGCGACATCGCGCCCATCCGCGAGATCGTCGAAGTCTGCGAGGCCCATGGTGCGCTGTCCTATATTGACGAGGTCCACGCCGTCGGCATGTATGGCCCGCGCGGCGGAGGCGTGTCCGAGGAACGCGGGTTGGCCCACCGCATCGACGTGATCGAGGGCACGCTTGGCAAGGCCTTCGGTGTCGTCGGCGGCTACATCACCGCCCGCGCCGAACTGATCGACTTCGTCCGCAGCTTCGCGTCGGGCTTCATCTTCACCACCGCCCTGCCCCCGGCCTGCGCGGCCGCCGCGCAGACCTCGGTCCGGCACCTGAAAGCCTCGCCGGTCGAACGGGCCCGCCAGAAGGCCAATGTGGCCAAGGTCCGCGCCATGCTCGACGCGCGCGGCATCCCGCACCTGAGGAACGACAGCCACATCATCCCGGTGATGATCGGCGACCCGGTGAAATGCCGGATGATCTCGGACATGCTGATGGCCGACTGGGGCATCTACGTCCAGCCGATCAACTATCCCACTGTTCCGAAAGGCACCGAGCGGCTGCGCATCACCCCCGGCCCGCTCCATTCGGCCGAGGACATCGCCCACCTGATCGACGCGCTTTCCGCGCTCTGGAGCCGCTGCGCCATCGCCCATGCGGTCGCCTGAAGCCGGATCGCGCCGAAGTGTTCGCACCCCCCTTGCTTTTTCAACACGGCGGCGCATTTCGTAGTGCCGCCAACACCCGGAGGAACCAATGAAACTCACGCTTACCGCCGCCATCCTGGCCCTGGCCGCCGCCCCCGCCTTCGCACAGCAAGCGCCCACCGGCGACGCCGCCGCGGGCGCGAAGGTCTTCGCCAAATGCGCGGCCTGCCACGTTGTCGCCAACCCTGCCGGTGACATCCTGGCCGGAAAGGCCGGCAAGACCGGCCCGAACCTTTACGGTCTTCCCGGTCGCACGGCCGGCACCTACCCCGACTTCAAATACGGTGAGTCGATCGTCGCCCTTGGCGCTTCGGGCTTGGCATGGAACGAGGCCGACTTCGTGACCTATCTTGCGGATCCGACCAAGTTCCTGAAGGACAAGTCCGGCGACACGAAGGCCAAGTCGAAGATGGCATTCAAACTTTCGAAAGAGGAAGACGCCAAGAACATCTGGGCCTTCATCGCCTCCCTCTCCCCGGCACCTGCCGCGACGAACTGACCCCGGGTGGGCCCGCCGCGAAAGCGGGCCCTACCAGCTCCCGGTCGATGCCATGCTCGCCCAGGGCTCTGCCGGGGCCTTCGCCGGTCCGCGCTGCAACAGCTCCACCGACACATTGTCCGGACTTCTGACAAAAGCCATCCGCCCATCCCGCGGCGGCCGGTTGATCAGCACCCCGTTCTTCGCCAGATGCGCGCAGGTGGCATAGATGTCGTCGACCTCATAGGCCAGATGCCCGAAATGCCGGCTGTCCGACGGCAGCCCATTGTCCCCATCCCAGTTGTAGGTCAGCTCCACCGGGCAATCCTCCTGCCCCGGCGGCGCCATGAACACCAGCGTGAAGCGGCCCTGCTCGCTCTCGTGCCGACGTGTCTCTTTCAGACCCAAGAGCCGGTAGAACGCCATCGACTTCTCCAGGTCCTTCACCCGGACCATCGTGTGCAGATACCTGATCGCCATTCCATCCTCCATCCATTCATCTAGCGGTATCACACCGATCAACCGCAAGCTATAGTCTCTCCCGACTCGAACCAACCGGAGGCCCCGATGCCCCTTACCCCCGAACAGACCTCCGAGATCGAGGCCGCCCGGGCCACCCCGCGCCAAACCCTCCGTGCCGTCAGCGAGGGGATGGAGGCACACCTTTACCGCGCCCACCCCGTGCTTGACCACGGCTTCATCCGCGTCATCGACTACATGGGCGACGATGCCGCCATCGTCCAGGCCGCCCGCGTCAGCTACGGCGCGGGCACGAAACACGTCCAGAACGACGAAGGCCTGATCCGCTACCTCATGCGCCACTGGCACTCCACCCCGTTCGAGATGTGCGAGATCAAGCTCCACGTCAAACTCCCCGTCTTCGTCGCCCGCCAGTGGATCCGCCACCGCACCGCCAACGTCAACGAATACTCGGCCCGCTACTCGATCCTCGACCGTGAGTTCTACATCCCCGCCCCCGAACACCTCGCCGCGCAAAGCACCGTCAACAATCAGGGCCGGGGCGAGGTCCTGCAGGGCGAGGAAGCCGCCCGCGTCCTCGACCTTTTGAAATCCGACGCCAACCGCGCCTATGAC
>NCDY01000155.1 GCA_002280405.1 Rhodobacterales bacterium 32-66-9
AGCGTGGTCTTGCCGTGGTCGACGTGGGCGATGATCGCGATGTTGCGCAGTTCCATGGGGTCTGTCCTATAGGGTTGGCGCGGCCTTACAGGGTTTTCCCGGGCGTGGCCAGAGGCGGATGGACTGTGCTTGCGGGCATTTGGCAGGACGCCATGAAAAAGGGCCGAGGGTTACCCCCGGCCCGGTCGCGGTAGTTGGTTGGGCAAGACTGCCGCCAACGAAAGCTAGCCCTTCAGCGCCTTGTCCAGATAGTCGTCGACCTTTTCCAGATAACCCATCGTGGTCAGCCACTTCTGGTCCGGCCCGACGAGGAGGGCGAGGTCCTTGGTCATGTGGCCGTCCTCGACGGCATCGACCGTCACCTTTTCAAGCGTGGTGGCAAAGCGCATCAGCGCGTCGTTGCCATCCAGCGTCGCGCGGTGCTTGAGGCCGCCGGTCCAGGCGTAGATCGACGCGATGGAGTTGGTCGAGGTCTGCTTGCCCTTCTGATGCTCGCGGTAGTGGCGGGTCACGGTGCCGTGCGCGGCTTCGGCCTCGACGATCTTGCCATCGGGCGTCATCAGCACGGATGTCATCAGGCCCAGGGAGCCGAAGCCCTGCGCCACGATGTCGGACTGCACGTCGCCGTCGTAGTTCTTGCAGGCCCAGACATAGCCGCCCGACCATTTCAGGGCGCTTGCGACCATGTCGTCGATCAGGCGGTGTTCATAGGTGATGCCCTTGGCCTTGAACCTGTCGGCGAATTCGGCGTCGAAGACCTGCTGGAAGATGTCCTTGAAGCGGCCGTCATAGGCCTTGAGGATGGTGTTCTTGGTCGAGAGATAGACCGGCACCCCGCGCTGGAGGCCGTAGTTCAGCGAGGCGCGGGCGAAGTCGGTGATCGAGTCGTCAAGGTTGTACATCCCCATGTAGACGCCGGCGGAGGGGGCCGAGTAGACGTCCCGCGGAAATCGGTCGCGCGATACTGGTCGCCAAAGGCGTGGCGGCCGACGACGATGGGTTTGGTCCAGTGCGAGACAAGACGGGGGACGTTGCGGCAGATGATCGGCTCGCGGAAGATCACGCCGCCAAGGATGTTGCGGATCGTGCCGTTGGGCGACTTCCACATCTGCTTCAGGCCGAATTCCTCGACCCGCTGCTCGTCCGGGGTGATCGTCGCGCATTTGACGCCGACGCCGAATTGCTTGATCGCTTCGGCGGCGTCCACGGTGATCTGGTCGTTGGTGCGGTCCCGCTCCTCGATCCCGAGGTCGTAGTATTTGAGGTCGATGTCGAGGTAGGGCAGGATCAGCTTCTGCTTGATGAAGTCCCAGATGATCCGGGTCATCTCGTCGCCGTCAAGCTCGACGACGGGGTTCAATACCTTGATCTTCGACATATGCGCCTCCGGCTGCGGGATTCGGTTGGCGCGGTCATAGCGGAAAAGGGGCGGCCTGGGAAGGGCGGTATGCGATTGTATACCGAAATTCGGTAGCGCCGCCAGGGCCGCACGTCGCGGACTTCGTCCCTCCGCGCTCGGGTGGCGCTCTGACGAGGCGACGACGTCGAAGGAGGAGGTTCATCCGAACCAGGGCCGGGCCTTCGCCTTCACCCAGTCCCACAACCGCGGCGTGCCTTTGGCGATCTTCACCCCCACGCGAGCCTCAAGCTGGTCGAAGGTCACATTGTAGGTCGTCCAGGTTCCGCCGCCCGACATCAGGTTGGCCATCACCGGCTGAACGCGGTCGAGGCTTTTGGCGAAGCGGGCATCGGGGGTTTCGGCGGCCTCGAACTCTTCCCACAAGGCGCGAAGAGTGTCGCGCAAGTCTTGGGGCAAAATGCCAAAAATGCGGTCAGCGGCCTTCGCCTCGGCGGCTTGCGTTTCGACGCTGGCATGGGCCTGGCCGTTCGCCGAATGAATCGGCACGTCGCCGACGTCGATCTCCACCAGGTCGTGGATCAGCAGCATCCGGACCACGCGGTTGATATCAACCCCGGGTTCGGCCTGGTCGGCCAGAACCAGCGCGTAAAGCGCCAGATGCCAGGAGTGTTCGCCCGAATTCTCGGGTCGCGAGCCATCGACCAGCGTCGTCGCGCGCAGCACGGACTTCAGCCGGTCGGCCTCGTTCAGGAAGGCGAACTGGGCGTCCAGCCGCGCGGTCAATGGCCAGAGCCGGTGAAATCTTCTGCCGGCGGGACTTCGGGCGCGACGGTGCCGCCGCGTTTGGCGGCCAGCACCTGCTCCAGATATTCGCGGCCCCGACGCTCGGCCAGCCGCACCCGGATCGAGGTCATGTAGGCCTCTTGAAACGTGGGCGAGGCGGCCATCAGCACCTGGCTGACCTTCTCGTACAGCCGGTCGTCGCCCAGCTCGATCTCGGCAGCCAGCACGTCGTCGGCCAGTTTGTCGGCCATCGCTTGCAGCGCCGACATCAGCGCGTGCCCTCGGTCATCCGGCGGCGGACATAATCGCTGACGGTCTGGATCATCGGTTGCATATGCGCCTCGTCGTCCTTGAAGAAGTGGTCGGCCCCTTCGATTTCCGTGTGGGTGATGGTGATGCCCTTCTGTTCGTGCAGCTTGCCGACCAGCGACCTGGTGTCCTTGGGCGGGGCGACCTTGTCGGCGCTGCCGTTGATGATGAGGCCGGACGACGGGCAGGGGGCGAGGAAGGAGAAGTCGTAGAGGTTCGCCGGGGGCGCGACCGAGATGAAGCCGGTGATCTCGGGTCGCCGCATCAGCAGCTGCATGCCGATCCAGGCGCCGAAGGAAAAGCCCGCGACCCAGCACTGCTTGGAATTCTGGTTCATCGCCTGCAGGTAATCCAGCGCCGAAGCCGCGTCGCTGAGTTCGCCGATACCCTGGTCATACTCGCCCTGGCTGCGCCCGACGCCGCGGAAGTTGAAGCGCAGGACGGTGAAGCCGAGGTTGTAGAAGGCGTAGTGCAGGTTGTAGACCACCTTGTTGTTCATCGTCCCGCCGTAGGCCGGATGGGGGTGCAGCACGATGGCGATCGGCGCGTCGCGGTCCTTTTGCGGATGGTAGCGACCTTCCAGGCGTCCGTCGGGGCCGGCAAAGATAACCTCGGGCATTCTACTCTTCTCATCCGGGAGCGTGCGATTTCTTGACGCTTTCGCTCGGCTAAACTAGAACCGTTCTAAAGCGGACCGGCGCGCGGTCCGGCTGTTCGGGGCTTGACTGAGGTAATGCCGCCCGCGTGCGGCGTCAATGCGGTTGCGGTCCGGCTGCGGGCGGGAGGCGGGGATGAAGCTATCGACCAAGGGACGCTACGCGATGGTGGCGTTGGCGGATCTGGCGCTGGCCCAGGGCGACGATCTGGTGTCGCTGGCGGCAATCTCGAAGCGCCAGGATATCAGCCTGCCCTATCTGGAACAGCTTTTCGTCAAGCTGCGCCGCGCCGGTCTGGTCGAGGCGGTGCGCGGCCCGGGCGGCGGCTACAGGCTGGCGCGAAGCGCGAACGACATCCGGATCAGCGAAGTGATGGAGGCGGTGGAGGAAACCGTCGATGCGATGCACACCGGGGCGGGGGCGAGTGGGGCCGTATCAGGCAGCCGGGCGCAGTCGCTGACCAACCGGCTTTGGGAAAGCCTGTCGGCCAATGTCTATGTCTTCCTGCATCAGGTGCGGCTTTCGGATGTGGTGAAGAACGACCTGACCCCGTGCCCGGCGGTGCCGAACCTCTTCCGCGTGGTGGATGAGGAATGACGCGCCTCTTTCTTGACTGGAACGCGACCGCGCCGCTGCGGCCAGAGGCCAAGGCGGCGATGCTGGCAGCGATGGAGGTGGTGGGCAACCCTTCGTCCGTCCATGCCGAGGGGCGGGCGGCAAAGGCGCTGTTGGAGACATCGCGGGCGCAGATTGCGGCGGCGCTCGGGGCGGACGGGGCGGATATCGTCTTCACCTCGGGGGCGACCGAGGCGGCGGCGCTGGCTTGCGCGGGGCGGGATCTGGCCTGCGCGGGGATCGAGCATGATGCGGTTGCCGCCTGGTGTGACGCCGCGCTGCCGGTCGACACGCAGGGCAGGGTGGCGGTCGGCGATCCGGGCCGGACGGCGCTGCAGCTTGCCAACAGCGAAACCGGCCTTCTGCAGGCCTTGCCGCCCGGCCTTGCGGTCAGCGACCTGACGCAGGCCTTCGGCAAGGTTCCCGTCGCTTTCAACTGGCTCGGTTGCGAGATGGGGCTGGTCTCGGCCCACAAGCTGGGCGGGCCGAAGGGCATCGGCGCGCTGGTGGTGCGGCAGGGCATCGAGGTTCCGGCGCAGATGAAGGGAGGCGGGCAGGAAATGGGCCGCCGCGCGGGCACCGAAAACCTGATCGGAATTGCCGGTTTCGCCGCCGCCGCCGAAGCCGCGGCGAGGGATCTGGCGAACGGTGTCTGGGACGAAGTGGCCGAAATTAGAAATATTCTAGAATCGGAGTTGTCCGCTGCGGCAAATGAGACTATTTCCGTCGGGAATGGGGTGCCGAGGCTGCCGAACACCCTGTGCCTGATTGCGCCCGGCTGGCGCGGCGAGACGCAGGTGATGGCGATGGACCTTGCCGGGTTTGCGATCTCTGCCGGGTCGGCCTGTTCCAGCGGCAAGGTGCGACCGAGCCGCGTCCTGACTGCGATGGGCTTTGATCAGGCCCGCGCGGCGCAGGCGATCCGGGTCTCGATCGGCCCGGGGGTGAGACAAGATGACGTGTTGCGGTTCGCCAAGACCTGGACCGCTGCCTATGCCAAGGCCCGCGCGCGGGCTGCCTGAAAGGAAACGCCGATGACCGCCGTTCTGGAAACGACCCCGGATATCCGCGCCCCCGACGTGCGCGCCCCCGACGTCCGTGAAGGCGTGGACCGCGAGACGATCGAGACCGTGCATGCGATGGCCGGCAAGTACAAATACGGCTGGGAAACCGAGATCGAGACTGACTATGCCCCGAAGGGATTGAACGAGGATATCGTCCGCCTGATCAGTGGCAAGAACGGCGAGCCGGACTGGCTTCTGGACTGGCGGCTGGCGGCCTACCGGCGCTGGCTGAAGATGGAAGAGCCGCGTTGGGCGATGGTGAGCTATCCCGAGATCGACTATCAGGACCAGTATTACTACGCGACGCCGAAAAGCATGGCGAAGAAGCCGAAATCGCTGGACGAGGTCGATCCGAAGCTGCTGGCGACCTACGCAAAACTTGGGATTCCCCTGAAGGAACAGATGCTTCTGGCCGGAGTTGAAGGTGAGGCGGAGCCGCGCAAGGTGGCCGTCGATGCCGTGTTCGACTCGGTTTCCGTGGGCACGACCTTCAAGGCGGAACTTGCCAAGGCCGGGGTGATCTTCTGCTCCATCTCCGAAGCCGTGCGCGAATACCCCGATCTGGTGAAGCAGTATCTGGGGTCGGTCGTGCCACCGACCGACAACTTCTTCGCGACGCTCAACAGCGCCGTCTTCTCGGACGGCTCCTTCGTCTACATCCCCAAGGGCACCCGCTGCCCGATGGAGCTGTCGACCTATTTCCGCATCAACGCCGAGAACACCGGCCAGTTCGAGCGGACGCTGATCGTCTGCGACGAGGGCGCCTATGTCAGCTATCTGGAAGGCTGCACCGCGCCGAAGCGCGATACCAACCAGCTGCACGCCGCGGTGGTCGAGATCGTGATCCTGAAGGACGCCGAGGTGAAGTATTCCACGGTGCAGAACTGGTATCCGGGCGACGAGAACGGCAAGGGCGGGATTTACAACTTCGTGACGAAGCGCGCCGACTGC
>NCDY01000012.1 GCA_002280405.1 Rhodobacterales bacterium 32-66-9
CTCGTCCAGCCACAGCCGGTAGAAGTCGTTGCCCAGGTCATAGTGATGGGCGATGTTCTTCTTTGCCTGTCGCCTGGAATTGGCCTGCAGCCAGAACCGCATCCGCTCATAGGCGCGCACCAGGCTCAAGCCGGGAAAGCCGTCGCCCACGACATTGTTCGCCTGGCACTGCATCAGGTCCAGAAAGGCCTGCAGGTCCGGCGTCGTCCACCAGCCATCCAGATAAGCGTCGCAAAAGCCGAGATCCCCCTCGCGCACGAGACGCGCGAACAGATCGGGGTTCACCACCTGCACTTCCGCTGCAATGCCGGGGGCTTTCCCCTCGACCCGGAACCGGCGTCCGTCCGGCAGGACAAAGTCGACCCGACCCTCGCCCAGCCGCGCGGCGGCGTCGAACACCGACGCGAAATAGCGCGGCAGGCCGGTCTGCCCCTTCACCGTCGTCAGAAAGTCCATGGCCCCACCCCCAGGGTCGCGTTCGCTCGCGCCACTTTCACCAAAGGCGTCAAACTCCTCAAGCATTTCGTGCGCCATATGCCGCCAGGGCACGCGCGCGACCCTCGGCCAGATCGACCACCGGCGCCGGATAGGGGCCGGCGGGATCCAGACCCCAGGACCGCGGCACCGCCGCAAAGAAACTCAGTGCCTCCGCCGCAGGTTGGCGCGACCCTTCGGCGATGAAGCGGCGGCGATAGGCCCCGTCGGCATCGAACCGCTCGGCCTGGCCGGCCGGGTTGAAAACCCGGAAATAGGGCGCCGCATCCGGCCCCGACCCCGCAACCCACTGCCAGCCCATCGCATTCGCCGCCGGATCCCAGTCGGTCAGGCAGTCGGCAAACCAGTCAAGCCCCACCCGCCAATGCGTCAGCAGATGCTTGGTCAGATAGCTGCCCACGATCATCCGCGCCCGGTTGTGCATCGTGCCCGTCACATACATCTCGCGCAGGCCCGCATCGACAAACGGCTCGCCCGTCATCCCCTGCCGCCAGCGTTCGGCGTCCCGATTGTCGTCGCGCCAGGGAAAGCCGTCCCAGTCCGCCTTCCAGTTCGCGCTGGCGATCTGCGGGGTGTGATGCAGCAGGTGATAGCTGAACTCGCGCCAGCCCAACTCCCGCAGAAAGCTCTCCGCGCCCGGGGCACCCTCGCTGCGCCGCCGCATCGCGGCGTGCCAGACCTCGCGGATTCCGATCTCGCCATAGGTCAGGTTCTCCGACAGCCGTGAGGTGCCAGGCACCCCCGGAAAGTCCCGGACCTCGGCATAGCGCGCGACGGGCCCGTCCAGAAACGCCCGCAACCGCGCCCGTGCCGCCGGTTCCCCGACCGTCTGATGCCGCGCAACCACCGCTGCGCCAAGCTGCATCGCGGCACCAAGCCGCCAGTCCGCCAGATCTTCGCTGACCGGCCAGCGATCCGGCGGCCGCAGCCGCACCGGAGCCTGCGGCGCATCAGCCACCCCGCGATCCCGGATCGCGCGCCAGAACGGGGTGAACACGCGATAGAACCCGCCCTGCCCGGTCTCGACCTCCCAGGGCTCGTGCAGCAGGTGCCCGGCAAAGGACCGTGCCTCCAGACCCTGCGCCTTCAGCGCCGCCTTGACGCCGGTGTCGCGCGCGACACTTGCCGGATCGTGCAGCCGGGTCCACCACACCGCATCCGCTCCGGTCTCGGTCACCAGCCCGCGCAACACATCCAGCGCCGGCCCGCGCCGCAGCGTCAGCCGCGCGCCAAGACCCTCCAAAGCCCGGCCAAAGGCTGCGACCGCCAGCCCCAGCCGCCATTTCGGCGCGGCCCCGGTCGCCGCGGTCTCGGGGTCCAGAAGGAACACCGGCAGCAGGGGCCTGCGCGTCTCGACGGCCGCGGCCAGCATCGGCTGGTCCCCCAGCCGCAGATCGCGACGGAACCACAGGATCAACGGACGGTCGGACATTCAGGCACTTTCCCCAGCTCACTCAGATACGGCCGCACTCGCGCTGCGGATCAACCCGCATTTGCTCACTTCCGCAAATACTCTGGGGGTTTGGGGGTGAAACCCCCATCGCCGTGCCTGAGCACTCCTCGCGCGAGAACACCTGCAAAGGCTTGCGCGCGGACGCTTCGCCGGACCAGCCCTACAGGACGCGGTCCAGCGCGGCGATCAGACGGCTTACGTCCCCGACGCTGGTATAATGCACCGCGGACATCCGCAAGACCCCCTTTTCGCGCGGAATGCCCAGCGCCTCCAAAGGCCGCACGGCATAGAAATCCCCCGCCCAGCAGGCAATTCCGTTCCGCCCCAGCGCCTCCGACACCGGCTCGGCCACCCGATCAAGCTCCACCGCCACCGTCGGCGCGCGCCGGTCGGCCGACCTTGGCCCCAGAAGCCGCACGTCATTCCGTTGACCGAGATAGTCCAGCAGGGGCTGGATCACCGCCACTTCCTGCGCCCGCATCAGGTCATGCACGCCCCGGTTCCGCGCTTCCGCATCCCCGCCGATCCCGTGCCGCGCCGCCAGCGCATCGATATAATCCGCCATTCCCGCGCAAGCCGCAATCTGCGCATGGTCCGGCCCGGCGGGAGTGTGTCGCTTGTAAAGCACTCCCCGGTTGAAGAAATGCGCCTGTCCGGGCAGTTCCATGCCAAAGCTCGCGCGGAGGACCATGATCCCCTGATGCGGCCCAAAGGTCTTGTAGGCCGAAAAGAGATACACGTCGCAGCCCAGAGCCGGCACGTCCGGGAACCCGTGCGGCGCATAGGACACCCCGTCCACCACCGTCCGCGCGCCCGCCGCCTTCGCCATCGCGCAGATCGCCGCCACATCGTTGATCTCGGCAATCACGTTCGAACAGTGCGGAAAACAGACCAGCCGCACCATCCCGTCCGCCAGAAGCGCCGCCAGACCGGCCACCTCCAGCGCTCCGCTGTCAGGGTCGAGCTTCCACTCCCGGACTTCGATCCCGTCCTCTGCCAGACGCCGCCAGACGCCCGAGTTCGCCTCGTGGTCCTGGTTCGTCACCACCACCGCACCGCCCGTGCCCGCCAGCCAGGTCCGCGCCGCTTGTGCCAGCACATAGGTATTGGCGCTGGTGGATGGTCCGAACGATACTTCTTCGCGCGCGACCCCCATCATCGCCGCAAGCCGGGTGCGCGCCTCATCCATTTCGGCCCCGCCCGCCTGTGCCCCGGGATAGGGCCCATAGGGCTGCACCTTCCGGTCCAGGTAGAACCGGGTCAGCCGGTCCACCACCTGCACGCAAGGGTAGCTGCCCCCCGCGTTCTCAAAGAAAGCATGGGTTGACAGCACGGGCGAGCGAAACGCCGGAAACTGCGAACGGACAAAGTCGAGATCAAGCGCCATGCGGCGGCTCCCTGCCAAGGCCACCGACCGGCTCTCGCACGCAGTGCGGACCAACCCGATCTGCGGGCCGTGTCTTCCAGCCAGACCCCGCAGAGTCTCTCTCGGGGCCAGAGCCGGGCGCATCCCGGCATCGGACACAGACCTAGCGGCGCGCCGCCCCCGCCGCAATCCCCTTCCGCCCGGCCCAGATTTCCGGCACCCCCGGACACTGCCGCATCTCGCGGCATGTTGACCCCACGTCACCCTGATTTGTGACACTTTCTTCACCGTTCCCCCAAGATTTTTCTTGTCCTTGGACGCGCCGCCGCTCAAATTCCTGCCATGCGGACCGGACCTCATGCGGGCTTACGGTCCAGCCACACCGCGCCGACGCCCTGTCGCCAAGACAGATCCTCGGCTCACAAAGGAGCATCCATGTCCCGCCATTCAAGAATCCTGATCAGCGCCGCCTCCGTGCTTGCCCTGTCCGTTGCCGCCCAGGCGGCCGACCCCGAGCTCACCGTCCTCGACTGGGCCGGGTGGGAAATTGACGGGATGCTGCAACCCTATGTCGACAAGAACGGCCAGAAACCGACCTATGTCTTCTTCGCCGACGATGACGAGGCGTTCCAGAAAGTGTCTTCCGGCTTCAAGGCCGACGTGGTCCATCCCTGCGCCGCCGCCGTGCCCCGCTACATCGACGCCGGCCTGATCGAGCCTTGGGATACCTCGAAGATCCCGGAATTCGCCAATATTCCCGCGCGGATGTCCGCGCCCTTCACGGACGCGCAGGGCGTCTGGTTCATCCCGACCGACTATGCCTACACCGCCATCGCCTACAACTCCGAGACGGTGCCCGCCGAAGATGTCGCCTCGGTCCAGGTCTTCGCCTCCGACAAATACGCCGGTCGCATCGCGCTGCCCGACAACACCGACGACGTCTGGTCGCTCGCCTTCATGGCCACCGGAGTCACCTCCTGGGACAACGTGACGGACGCGCAGTTCACCGCCGCCGCCGACTGGCTGCGCAAGGTGAACCCGAACGTCCGCGCCTACTGGTCCGATCCCTCGGAACTGTCGCAGCTCATGGCCTCGGGCGAGGTGCAGGTCGCCTGGTCCTGGAACGACCCCGTCGCCATCCTGAAGGGTCAGAACTTTCCCGTCGGCTTCAACCGCGCCGCCGCCGAAGGGGCCGCCACCTGGTATTGCGGCTTTGTCAACATGAAGGACGGCCCCGGCGTCGAGGACAAGGCGTACGACCTCATCAACTCGCTGCTGGCACCGTCCTCGGCCCAGCCGCTGCTGGATGCGATCGGCTATGCGCTGGCGAACGACGCGGCGATGGCCAAAATCTCGCCCGATGCGCTGAAGGCAGCCTATGTCGACCCGGTGACCACGCCGCTTTTCGTGCAGTCGCCGCCGACGACCGAACTCCGTGACCGCATGATCAAGGAGTTCGAGCTGATCAAGTCGGGCTTCTGATCCCGCCGACCCAGGACCGAAACGCCCGGAGCATCCTCCGGGCGTTTTGCCTGACACGCGACCGCGCTGCGGTCTGCCGACCTGCCGGCAGCGCGTTCATGACACGGACTGCCCGAAGCCGGCTTGCAAGCCGGACACGCCGCAGTGCGACCGCCTCCGATCTTCCGCTGTCTCCGGGCGGCGCTGCGATTCCGGCACGCGGCCGCTTCTACCCGGTCCGGTCGCGCGCTCCGGCCGGCTTCCCCGGACCGACCCGCGCGTGCAGTGCCAAACCCTGGCCTTTTCGTGACCGCCCGGGACCAAGCCCCGGATCTCGAATCCTCGCGGCGGGTCGTCCCCAGTCGGGACCCGACAGCCGCCGAAACCCCCGTTGCGCGCCCCGCCCGCCCCGTCTAGATCAGCATGATGTTTGCTGGAAACATCATCCTGATCTCGATTCCCGGTGGTCGCGTGATTGACGCGGAAAACCGGAGTCCACTTTTCCTCATCACGCTCTAATCCGGAAGCCTCCCACCGAGGTCCCCATGTTCGAAGTCATCTCCCTCAGCTTCGCCTTCGTCTTCGGCCTCGTCGCCCGCCGGATCGGGTTGCCGCCAATGGTCGGCTTTCTGGCTGCCGGCTTCGCGATCCACGCCGTCGGGCCCGACCTCGGCCTGCCCGACGGTTCGGGGGCAATCTTTGATCAGATCGCACATCTTGGCGTCCTGCTCCTGCTCTTCGCGGTGGGGTTGAAGCTTCGCCTCGGCCAGCTTGCCCAGCCCCAGGTCTTCGGCGGCGCGTTGATCCATTCCGCCATCACCACCGCCATCTTCAGCATTGGCCTCGTCGTCGTCCTTCGGCTGGACTGGTCGACCGCGCTCCTGCTCGGCGTGGTCCTGTCCTTCTCCTCCACCGTCTTCTCGGCCAAGGTGCTGGAGGCCAAGCGTGACATCGGTGCCTTCTACGGGCGCACCGCCATCGGCATCCTGATCGTGCAGGACATCATCGCCCTCGGCGTCCTTGCTCTCTACAGCGGTCAGGCTCCCTCGCCCTGGGCGCTGGCGGTCCTGGCCGCGCTGCCTTTCCTCCGTCCCGTGCTGCATTGGCTCCTAGACGTGTCGGGCCATGACGAGCTCCTGGTCGTGGCCGGGATGCTTCTTGCAGTGGTCGTGGGCGGAGCCGGGTTCGAGGCCGTCGGTCTTGGCGCCGAGATCGGGGCGCTGGTGATGGGCCTGCTGCTGTCCACCCATCCGCGCGCGAAAGAGCTTTCCGATGCCCTCTGGGGCCTGAAGGAGATCTTCCTCGTCGGCTTCTTCCTGCAGATCGGCATGTCCGGCCTGCCCGGTCTGCAGGACCTGACCATCGCCCTGGTCCTGCTCGTCTTCCTGCCGCTGAAAGGTGCGCTCTTCTTCGCGCTCCTGCTGATCTTCGGCCTGCGGGCGCGGACCGCCTTCCTGTCCGCCGCCAATCTGACGGCCTACAGCGAGTTCAGCCTGATCGTCACTGCCGCCGTGCTGCCCGGCTGGCTGGTGCCGCTCGCGCTTGCGGTCAGTTTCTCCTTCGTCGTGGCCGCGCCCTTCGACCGGCTGGCCGACCGCATCTTCACGCGGCTCGAACCCCGGCTCAAGCGTTTCGAGCTGCGCCGTGTGCACCGCGACGAGCTTCCCACCGACCTCGGCGTCGCTTCGGTGCTGATCCTTGGCATGGGCCGCACCGGCACGGCTGCCTACGACCGGATCGAAGAGACCTTCGCCACGGTCGGGGTCGACGCCGATACCTACCGCGTCGGCGGCCACACCGCCGTCGGCCGAAACGTGCTTTTCGCCGATGTCGAGGACACGGCCTTCTGGCGCGGGCTGCGCATGGCGCATGTCGAGTGCGTGATCCTGGCGATGGACAGCGTCGAAGCCAAGGAAAGCGCCGCCCGCGCGCTCCGGACCAAGGGGTTCAACGGCCCGATCATCGCCCATGCGCTGTACGAAGACCATGTGTTGCGGCTGAAGACCGCGGGGGCCACGCATATCTACCAGACGATGAACCAGGCTGGGATCGGGCTGGCCGACCAGGCCTCGCGCGCCATTGCGGTCGACCGCGCGCCGGCCGACTTCATCGAAGTCTAGGCTGCGGGAAACATGGTGCGAAACCCTTGACGCCCGCGGACACCCGCTTGCTGTTCCTTGCGCCGCAAACCCGCCGGGGCATGGGGACGCCCACCTTGCACGCCGCCGCCCCACCCCCTATATTGGCCCCTGTCGGGGGCAACCCCGACTATGGCGATAAACGCACCTGTAATAATCGGCTCGGACCCGGGGGCGGTACCCGGCGGCTCCACCAGACACCCGGCGTTGCGGGGGAACGGGGCCGAAATAGGATCGACGAACGACCAAAGAGGCCAGCTTTCGCTCGGTGAGGTACCACCGTTATCGGTCCATGATCACAGTTGCCAACGACAACCGTGCTCCGATGGCGCTGGCCGCGTAAGCGGCTCGCAATATCAAAACCAAGTCCTTGCGGTTAGCCCCGCAAGGCGGGGCCCGCCGGAGCCTGGCAACAGAATCCGGCACTTCCCTCCCTTGCCAGTGCCGCAGCAAAGCCGCATGTTCTGCCATGCTCCGCGCGGCGCCGAACGCATCGCCGATCTCCCACCCCGCCCTTGCCTGCGGGACGGCACTGCGTCTGTCCATCGACGTCTCCGGCTCCATCGACGGGGGCGACTGCCGCTTGCGGACCGAAGGCCTCGCCCTTGCCGACCCCGCGGTCGCCGAGGCGATGTGGAGTGGCCAGGTGACAATGCCGGTCGGACTGTCACGGATGTTTCGCGTTGATCTGCAACAGCTCGAGGTCGGCACCGCGGTGTACCGCGCGCCGTGCCGCCGGGCCCGCGACGGGCATGAAGAAGAACACGGCCGGCCCGCAGGACGCCCCGGATGACGCCCGAAATGACCCCTACCCTTTCCGACCTGACCCGCACCTTCGCCCGGATTGGCTGCCTGTCCTTCGGCGGCCCGGCGGCCCAGATCGCCCTGATGCACCGGGTGATCCTGGACGAAAGGCGCTGGGTGGCCGAGGCCGACTACCTGCGCGCGCTGTCGTTCTGCATGCTGCTGCCGGGGCCCGAGGCGATGCAGCTTGCCACCTGGATCGGCTGGCGGCTGCACGGCGTCAGGGGCGGCCTGATCGCGGGGGGCCTTTTCGTCCTGCCCGGCGCGGCTGTCGTCCTGACCCTCAGCCTGATCTATGCCGCCTTCGGCCAAGTCCCTATGATAGCCGCACTTTTCACCGGCGTGCAGGCCGCCGTCATCGCCATCGTGATCGAGGCCTTGATCCGTCTCTCGCGCCGCGCCCTCAAATCGCGCGAGGCCAAGGTCATCGCCATCGCCGCCTTTGCCGGACTGTTCCTCTTCAAGCTCCCGTTCCCGCTCATCATCCTTGCCGCTGCCGTCTGGGGCTTTTTCCGCACCGCCAGCACCGCCCGCGATCCTGCCGCCCCCGCTCCTCCCGCCGCCCTCGCGCAGTCCCTGCGGGCGGCGGCCACCTGGCTGGTGATCTGGCTTGCCCCGCTTGGCATCCTGGTCCTTTCGGCACCGCAAAGGCTGGCCGAGATCGGCATCTTCTTCTCGAAACTTGCGGTCCTGACCTTCGGCGGCGCCTATGCCGTCCTCGCCTGGATGGCGCAGGAGGTGGTCGAGGACAAGGGCTGGCTGACCCTGCCGCAGATGATGGACGGGCTCGGCCTGGCCGAAACCACGCCCGGCCCCTTGATTCTCGTCAACCAGTTCGTGGGCTACATGGCCGCCTATCAGGTCGGCGGGTGGACCCTTGGCCTTGCGGGCGCGGGCATCGCGGTGTGGATGACCTTCATCCCGTCCTTCCTGTTCATCTTTGCAGGCAGCCCCTTCATCGACCGGCTGACCCACATGCCGCGCCTCTCCGGCGCCCTCGCGGCGATCACCGCAGCGGTCGTCGGAGTGATCGCGAATCTCTCGCTCTGGTTTGCGCTGCATGTCCTGTTCGCCAGCCTGCCCGAAGTGACGGCGGGTCCGCTCAGCCTCCTCGTGCCCGATCCGGCCAGCCTTCGGCCGGTTCCGGCACTGATTGCCGCCTTCGCGGCCTATCTTCTGCTGCGGCGGCACTGGCCGCTTCTGGCGGTGCTGACGGTTTCAGCGGCGGCTTCCGCCCTGACGGCGGTTCTGTGACGGGGGACGCATCCCCCCCTTCCCTTGATCCCCGAATTGCCTATGCTGCACCTCAACCGGGAAAGGGCGGCTCATGGCGCGCAGCATCGACTATGGCAATCTCATGCACCGCGCGATGCGGGGCCTGATCCAGTCGGTCCTGACCGATGTGGCCGACCATGGGCTGCCGGGCGCGCATCATTTCTTCATCACCTTCGACACCACGCACCCCGAGGTGCAGATGGCCGACTGGCTCAAGGAACGCTATCCCACGGAAATGACGGTGGTGATCCAGCATTGGTTCGAAAACCTGAACGTCACCGACGAAGGTTTCAGCATTACCTTGAATTTTGGCAACAATCCCGAGCCGATGGTCATTCCCTTCGATGCGCTGCGCACCTTCGTCGATCCTTCGGTCGAGTTCGGCCTGCGGTTCGAAACGCAAGAGCAGGACGACGAGGACGAAGAAGACGAGGACGACATCGAGGTCGAGGAAGAGCCGGAACGCCTGGCCGCCGAAGTCGTGTCCCTTGACCAGTTCCGCAAGCACTGACGGATGAGCGATCTCGCCCTGTTCCGCCGCCGTCTCCTGAAGAACCCGCGGCAAATCTCGGCCATCGCGCCCTCGTCGCGGACGCTTGCGCGCGCCATGACGCTTGGTCTCGGCCCGAAAAGCGGCCCCGTGGTCGAGTTTGGCCCCGGGACCGGCCGCTTCACCGAGGCGCTCCTGGCGCGCGGCGTCCGTCCCGAAACTCTGACGCTGTTCGAACTTGACGAGGAATTCGTCGCCTACCTGCGCCAGAAATTTCCCGGCGTGACCGTCCACCAGCTGCCCGCACAAGAGGCGGCCCGTCTGGTCGCTCCGGGGGTCTCGACGGTGATCTCGGGGCTGCCGCTCCTGTCGATGCCTCCCGAGGTCCGGGAAAGCATCGTCGGTGCCGCCTTCGCGATCCTGGCCCCGCGTGGCCGCTATGTGCAGTTCACCTACGGCCCCCGCCCGCCCCTGCCGCCCGAGACGATCGGAAAGCTGGGGCTGACCGTGAACAAGGGGAACAAGGTCTGGGCCAACCTGCCCCCCGCCACCGTCTACCGCTTCCGCCGCGGCTGAACCGGCCAGTCACCGGCCAGTCACCGGCCCGTCACCGACCCGTCACCGGCCCGCAATCGGCGCGGCGATTGCGGTATACCACCGCATGCGGATTGATTCCGCCGCCCCCCGGCGCTAAGGGGCAATGGCAAGCCTGCCAGGAGAAGCCCATGACCGCGACCCGTACGGAAACCGACAGCTTCGGCCCGCTTGAGGTGCCCGCCGACAAATACTGGGGGGCGCAGACGCAACGCTCGATCATCAACTTCCCGATCGGCTGGGAGCGCCAGCCGGTCCCGATCATCCGCGCGCTTGGCGTGATCAAGAAGGCCTGCGCCTTGGTCAACATCGACCAGGGCGACATCTCGCGCGATCTGGGCACTGCGATCGCGGCAGCGGCAGACGAAGTGATCGCCGGCAGGTTCGACGACAATTTCCCGCTGGTCGTCTGGCAGACCGGCTCTGGCACCCAGTCCAACATGAATGCGAACGAGGTGATCTCGAACCGCGCGATCGAGATGCTGGGCGGGGTGATGGGCTCGAAGAAGCCCGTGCATCCGAACGACCATGTGAACATGGGCCAGTCCTCGAACGACACGTTCCCGACGGCGATGCATGTGGCGATCGGCATGCATACCCGCGATGTGCTGCTTCCGGGCCTGCAGAAGCTTCTGGCGGCTCTCGAGGCGAAATCCGATGAATTCAGGCATATCATCAAGATCGGCCGCACCCACACCCAGGATGCGACCCCGCTGACCCTGGGGCAGGAATTTTCCGGCTATGCCATGCAGGTTCGCAAGGGAATCGAGCGGGTGAAAATGTGCCTGCCCGACATCTACGAGCTGGCCCAGGGTGGCACGGCCGTCGGCACCGGCCTGAACACTCGGGTCGGCTGGGACACCCGGGTTGCGGCCCGGATCGCTGAAATCACCGGCCTGCCCTTCGTGACCGCCCCGAACAAATTCGAAGCCCTGGCCGCCCATGATGCGATGGTGATGTTCTCGGGCGCCTTGAAGACGGTCGCGGCCGCGCTCTTCAAGATTGCCAACGACCTGCGGCTTCTGGGATCCGGTCCCCGCTCGGGCCTGGGAGAGCTGATCCTGCCGGAAAACGAGCCCGGTTCCTCGATCATGCCCGGCAAGGTCAACCCGACCCAGGCCGAGGCGCTGACCATGGTCTGCGCCCATGTGATGGGCAATGACGCCGCCGTGGGTTTTGCCGGCAGCCAGGGCCATTTCGAGCTCAACGTCTACAACCCGATGATGGCCTACAACGTGTTGCAATCGATCCAGCTCTTGGGCGATGCGGCCTCCAGCTTCACCGACAACATGGTGGTGGGCACGCAAGCCAACACCGCGCGGATCGACAGGCTGATGAAGGAATCGCTGATGCTGGTGACCGCCCTGGCACCGAGCATCGGCTATGACAACGCGACCAGGGTGGCCAAGACCGCGCACAAGAACGGCACCACGCTGCGCGAAGAGGCGATTGCGCTGGGATTTGTCGATGGCGAGACCTTCGACCGGATTGTCCGGCCCGAGGATATGGTGGGCCCGAGAGGCTGATGGCCGAAATCGTGAACTTGCGCGCGGTGAGGAAGCAGACGACCCGCAAGGCCGACCGCTCACGGGCCGACGCCAATGCCGCGAAGTTCGGCCGGACGAAAGAGCAGCGCAAGACAGAGAAGGCCCGCTCTGAACAGGCCGCCCGCGCCCTCGACGGGCACGAGCGCGAGCGCGAGAAAGAGTAACCTTCGGTTAATCATGCTCCGGCAGGGTAGCGGCAGGAGGTGCGCGATGTCTGATTTGCCGGAAGTGATTTCACCCGAACGATGGATCGTTCACCTGTTCTCCGCAAGAAGTGTGGCCGAAGGCGGAACCGTGCGGCGCAAGGTCAGCGACGTCGAACGCCTGATCGGACGCGAACGTTTCCTGCAGGAGGTCCGCCGCCGTGGTTTCCGGGCGGTCGAGAATGCGGGGCAGTTCATTGTTTTCTGCAACCGCGACCCGGTCTACCTCTTGCGGTGACGCTGTCGCCGGGCGCAAATCTTTTCGAAAAGATTTGCAAAATCCTTCAAAGGATTTTGTCCCCGATCCTGTGTTGCGATACCCTCCACCGATGCCCGCCCGTCCCGCAAAACACTCCCTCACCCTGCACGGCCACCGGACCAGCATCTCGCTGGAGCCCGAATTCTGGGAGGCCTTCTGCGCCATCGCCGCCGAGCGCGCGCTGCCCCTGAACGGGCTCGCGGCGGAAATCGACGACCGCCGGACCGGCGACGAGGGGCTCGCCTCCGCGATCCGCGTCTTCGTGCTGAACCACTACCGCGCCGCGACCCGGGACAGCGTCGCCGCCAGATCGCCATAGCCGGTAAAGCGCCGTTCATAGGCCAGCCCAAGCCGGTCAGCACAGGCGCGCGCTTTTTCGTCCAGCACCGGATCATCGACCTGCGCCTGATAGACAAGCCTGGTGTAGTTCCCGAAATACATGTCCCGCAGTTCCGGATGCCGGTCGAGGCCCATCGGCCGCCAGACAAAGGCGTCGAACTGCCGAACCAGGAAATCCGTAAGGTAGAAGACGTCGAACTCGGTCTCGGCCCGTGCGACGAAGGCGGCATTGCCCTCGAAGAAGGCATAGCAATGCGGGCCTTCCACCATCTCGACGCCGATCCGGTCGCAGGCCGCCCGCAACAGCCCGCCCGTGCCGCAGTCGGCGTAGACGACAAAGACCTGATCATACCCGCCGCGCGCGGCCTCGACTGCCGCCTCTACTGCCGGAATGATCTTCTCTGGCCAGAGATGCAGCTTGGCCGGAAGGCATTGCAGGTCCAGATGCGACCACCCATTGGCCGCTTTCAGCGCCAGGATCTCGTGTGCCAGCGCGCCGCAGGCGATCAGAAGCAGCCGCCCCGTCCCCAGCGGACGCAGCCCGGTGTCGCTGAGGCTGACGTCGTCCATCACTGTGCCGCCCTAGCGACCGACCCGCGTCCAGGCAAGGATCAGGCTGGCCGACACTGCGGCAAAGCCAACCGCGGCGAGAGGCAGTCCAGACCAGACCGCAAGCCAAAGAGTCAGCGCGGCGGCAAGGCTCACCATCAGGATCAATCCAAGGAAATGCGTCAAGGGCATGACTTGCCTCCCAGACTTCCAACATGCTCTGCAGGCGGGCCTTTCGCAAGCCCCACCCGAATCACAGCGGCGTGCTTCTGCCGTCCAGTTGGCAGCCACGCGCCTCAGCCGTTCAGCTGGTTGTGCTTGCGCGCGACGAACTGCTTGGCGGTTTCCACGGCGACGGCGGCATCGCGGCAATAGGCATCCGCCCCGATCGCACGACCGAACTCTTCGTTCAACGGCGCCCACCGACCAGCACGATATAATCCTCGCGCATGCCCTTTTCCTTCATCGTGTCGATCACGACCTTCATGTAGGGCATCGTCGTGGTCAGAAGCGCCGACATTCCCAGGATGTCGGGCTGTTCGGCCTCCAGCGCCTCAAGATACTTTTCCACCGAGTTGTTGATCCCGAGGTCGCGCACCTCGAAGCCGGCACCTTCCATCATCATCGCGACCAGGTTCTTGCCGATGTCATGGATGTCGCCCTTGACCGTGCCGATTACCATCTTGCCCATGCGCGGCGCACCGGTTTCGGCCAGCAAGGGCTTCAGGATCGCCATCCCCGCCTTCATCGCATTGGCGGCCAGAAGCACTTCGGGGACAAACAGGATCCCGTCGCGGAAGTCGGCACCGACAATGGTCATCCCCGCCACCAGCGCCTTGGTCAGCACGTCATAGGGCGTCCAGCCGCGGTCCAGAAGGATGCGCACGCCCTCCTCGATCTCTTCCCTCAGACCGTCATAGAGGTCATCATGCATCTGCAGCACAAGCTCGTCATCCGACAGTTCGGACAGGATGATCTCGTCTTCGTCGGCCATGGGCGTGCTCCAAGCGGCAGGGTTTGGCACGGTGATGGGCGCAAACCGACCCGGTCACTATGCGACAAGCGACATACACCGGATAAAAGCCGACAGAAAGCCGTGGCGGCCCGGAAAGTTGTGGCATCTGTTCCGCATCCGTTCTAGATTTGGCCCATGGTTGAGATCCGATCCATCCTGCCAGGCCAGCGCATCCGGGCACGGGGGGCCGATACGAACCGACCGGGCCGGTTCGAGCCGACCGCGCGCGAGGCCTTCGACGATGGCTGGGACTTGCCCGAAGAGCAGCGTCTGGTCGCAACCGAGATCCGCGTCGAGCGTCCGCGTTCCGCGATCAGCTGGAACCGCTCGCCCGACCTGCCCTTCGACCGGTCGATCAATCCCTACCGTGGCTGCGAACATGGCTGCGTCTACTGCTATGCCCGTCCGACCCACGCCTTTCTCAACCTCTCGCCGGGCCTTGATTTCGAAACCCGGCTGATCGCCCGTCCCGGCATCGCCGAGGTGCTTGCGGCCGAGCTTCGACGCCCGGCCTACAGGGTCGCACCCGTAGCCATCGGCACCAACACCGACCCCTACCAGCCGGTCGAGCGGGACCATGCGATCATGCGAAAGGTGCTGGCGGTGCTTTCAGCCTTTCGTCATCCGGTCTGGATCACCACACGCGGCACGCTGATCGAGCGCGACATCGACCTGATCGCGCCGATGGCCGCGCAGGGACTTGCGTCGGTGTCCGTCTCGGTCACCACGCTGGACGAAGTCCTGGCCCGGAGGATGGAACCGCGCGCGCCGGCGCCGGGGCGGCGGTTGCAGATCATCCGCCGCCTGGCGGAGGCCGGGATTCCCGTGCGGATTCAGGTGTCTCCCCTGATCCCGGCACTCACCGATCATGAGCTGGAGGCGGTCATGACGGCAGGGCGGGACGCGGGGGCGCAAGCGGCGAACACCATTCCGCTGCGGCTGCCGCTCGAGGTCGCCACCCTCTTCCGCTCCTGGCTCGAGGCGAACGTCCCGGACCGCGCCGCGCATGTCATGGGCCGGGTGCGCGAGTTGCACGGCGGGCGCGACTATGACCCCGAGTTCGGCACACGGATGCGCGGTCAGGGGCTTTGGGCCGACCTGATCCAGCGCCGCGCCGATCTTGCCCGCAGGCGGCTCGGCCTGAAGGAAAGCCTGCCGCCCTTGCGCAGCGACCTCTTCGCCCCGCCGCCGCGGGTCGGAGACCAGTTGTCGCTGTTCTGAACGGCTCCGCCGGTGACCAAATTCCTCAAGCAAGGAATTTGGCAAAATCCTTCCGAAAGGATTTTGGCCCCCGTGGACCGGGGCGTTCAGCCCCGTCGGCCGCGCCGCTCGCGGCGACCTGCGCCGGCATCGTCGCCCGTCCCGTCCGATGCCGACGAAAACCCGCCCAGCTTCGCCTGGATCGCTTCCGGCGAGGGCCGCTTGCCCTTGGGGCGGCTTTCCAGCGCCACCCGCATCGCGCGCAGATGTTCCGGCATCGTGCCGCAGCAGCCGCCGATGATCCGCACACCCGCGTCGCGCGCCATCACCGCATATTCCGCCATCAGTTCCGGCGTGCCGTCATAGTGGATGTTGCCGTCGTGATACTTCGGGATGCCGGCGTTGCCCTTGGCGATGATCGGCCGTTCCGTTCCGGTGGCGGCAAAGCCCAGCACCGTCCGCATCAGGTCCGAGGCCCCGACGCCGCAGTTCGCACCGAAGGCTATCGGCGGATTGACCAGGCGATCCACCAGGTCGGCCATCGCGGCCGAGGTCAGGCCCATCATGGTCCGGCCCGCGGTGTCAAAGCTCATCGTGCCGCACCAGGGCATGTCGGCCCGCAGCGCCGCATCCGCAGCCGCGCGGTATTCCTCGGGTGCCGACATCGTCTCCACCCACAGCACATCCGCGCCACCTTCCTTCAAGGCCTCGGCCTGTTCGTGGAAGATTTCCACCGCCAGCGCATGGGTCAGCGTGCCCATCGGCTCGAAAATCTCGCCGGTGGGGCCCATCGAGCCCGCGACAACCACCGACCGGCCAGCCTTGTCGGCAATCTCGCGGCCAAGGGCGGCACCGACACGGT
This sequence comes from Rhodobacterales bacterium 32-66-9, assembly GCA_002280405.1. Classification (GTDB taxonomy): domain Bacteria; phylum Pseudomonadota; class Alphaproteobacteria; order Rhodobacterales; family Rhodobacteraceae; genus Tabrizicola. The sequence goes on from NCDY01000012.1 coordinate 16,051, forward strand.
TCAGCTCCCGCACCCGGCCCTGCGCATTGTGCAGCTTCAGCCGCGCGGCATTGCCGCCGAAGGTGTTGGTCAGGAACAGGTCCGACCCGGCGGCGACGGCATCGCCGTAAAGCTTGCGGATGTTGTCGGGCTTTTCGATGTTCCACATCTCCGGCGGCTCGCCCGAGGACAACCCCATGTTGAAAAGGTTGGTCCCGGTCGCCCCGTCGGCCATCAGCCAGTCGCGCGCGGTCAACATGCGGGTCAGCGCGTCGGTCATCGTCAAGATCCTTCAGGCCACTGTGTCCTCCTCCCTCTGCCACGGGTTGCGGCCATAGGCAATTTGATATTCTGCCGTCGGCCTCGCCGGGTCGCCGGTGCCTCTCAGTCCGGGCGGGCGGAAGACCCGAAGCCAGATCTCGGCCCCCACCGCCAGCAGTGCGGGATATGACGGTGCCGCGATGTAAAGCCGCTGCCAGCGCGGCGCGAATCCGGCCTTGAACTGGTCAAGCCCGCGCATCGCATCGCCTGCCAAAGCCCGTCCCAGACGGGCAACCGGCCCCCGTTCCTCGCCCCGCGCCCCGATCGGCACCGCCGCGAGCGACAGCTTGCGCACCCCGTCGGCCCGCGCTGCGGTCAGGGCTGCGACGATCATCTGCTGCCCGGTTCCCTCGGGTGCCTGCGGGTCGGGTCGCAGGAGATCAAGCGTCCAGACCTGCCTGCCACCAATCCGCGCGACATGAAAGCTGGCAAAGCCGGTGACCGCCGCCCCCTGCCGCGCGACGACGATCCTCTGGGACGCAAGATAGGCCGGATCGAATCGCCCCATGGCAAAGCCGTGCTCGCGCCCCCGGGCGGCCACCCAGGCGGCATTCACCTGCGCCAGGGCTGGCCAGTCGGGATCGGGCTCGATCCTCGCGTTCACGCCTGCCGCCTGCGCGCGTCGCAGTTTGCGGCGCAATTCGGCACAGGCGGGGATGTCCGTGCGGAAGGTCACCGGGTCAAGCCAGGCCTCGCGCGCAACGGGAAGGACCCGCATCCCCGCCCGCCGCGCCGCCACTGCCCCGCGACCGCCCACCTTGTAGAGGACGGGCCAGCGCCCCTCGGCCCGGGCCGCGCTGCGATGCCGCCGCGGATCGGCGACCGCAGACAGGGCCACCAGCCCATGCGCCGTCCGCCCCGCCACGAAGCCATCCCGATGCGCAAAGAGATCGCCTTGCGCCAACAGGCCCGCCTCGGCGATCTCCGGCAGCGGGACGGCGGCACCGGCCGGCACCGGACGCCTGGCCGCGCTGTGCAGCGCCAGGCCCGCTCCGGCCAGAGCGGGCACCGCATAGGCGATCACCCGCCAGGCCACCACCGCCCCAAGCAGCCCGGCCTCGGGCTGGTCCGGCAACAGCGCCAAGAGCGCGATCTCGAAGGCGCCCAGTCCCGCCGGCGATCCCGAGACCAGCCCGGCCCCAAGCGCAAGCAGAAACGCCGGCAGAAACGCCGCAAGCGGCAGCTCACCCGGAACAAGCAGCCAAAGCGCCAGCCCCGCCGCCAGACAGTCGGCCGCCGCCAATGCCAGAAGCCGCCCGAGTGTGAAGAGGTTCGGCATCGCCGACCCGGCAAACGCCAGCCCCGCGCCAAGGCCGAGGACCGCCACGGCCAGCCCCCACGGCGCAAGCCCGGCAAGCGGCGCCCCGGGCACGACCCAGAACACCAGCGACGTCACGATCGCCCAGGCCACCAGGAACGATGCCGCGACCAGCACCGACAGCTGCGTTGCGGCCAGAAGTCCCAGCTCGGGCAGCATCCGCCAGCGCACCAGCGCGCCGCTGATCACGCCCAGCCCCACGGTCTGCCCGATGGCGATGGCCGCAAAGCCCGCGCGCCGGGCCCTTGCCGGGGCGATTGCGGTCCGCAGATGCCGGTGCCAGGCCTGATCGTAGCCCGCAACCGCCCGAAAGCTGAAACCCGTCGCCAGGCAGGCCAGGACCAGCGGCAGCGCCCCAAGTCCGGCCATGGCCGCCACCACCCGGTCCGCGTCGACGGATTGCAGGCGTTGCGCCAGCAGGCCAAGGAACAGCACCCCGATCCCCCCGGTCAGCACAAGCCGCCGGTAAAGCCTGGGGCGCACTGCCCGCACCATGTCCTGTCGCCGCACCCGAAGCCTCCACCGCCCAGAGGCGGCAAGACTGCGTCCGCAGGACTGGCAATCCGGTTAACACTTCAAATGCGCGCAAAGAAAAAGCGCGGCCCTGCCCGGGACCGCGCGACAGGTTCGATCACGCAGGCTGGTGGCTCAGATCTCGCTCATGAGCTGCGCCTTGGCGACTGTCAGCAGCTCGTTCATCTTCGCGCGGACCTCGTCGGCGCTGGCCTTGCCGGCAAGGTCGGCAACCACCTTGCGCACCACATCCTCGTGGCCCGCCTCCTCGAAATCGGCGCTCACCACTTCCAGCGCATAGTCCGCGGCGGCAGCGTCCGTCTTGCCCATCAGCCCCGCGGCCCAGAGGCCCAAAAGCTTGTTGCGCCGCGCCTCGGCCCGGAACTGCATCTCGCTGTCATGCGCGAACTTCGATTCGAAGGCGTTTTCGCGGTCGTCGAACGTGGTCATGGGCTCCCCCGACTTGTCTGGCGTTGCAGTCCATATGCCCATCCCGTCCGGTCCCTGCAAGCCCCCCTTTGCCCGCCGCGGGGCGGCTCGCGCCTTGCGGGTGCTGGCCCCTTCGACTATAGGCCAAGGAAGCTGGCTTGAAGGATTGCCCCTTCCGCCGACACCCCCGGAACGAGTGAACCATGGCACGGCGCAAAAAGGTCTACGAAGGCAAGGCCAAGATCCTGTATGAAGGCCCCGAGCCCGGCACGCTGGTCCAGTACTTCAAGGATGACAGCAGCCCGACCGTCGCCGCCCCCTCGACGCTGGAAGGCAAGGGCGTGCTGAACAACCGCCTGTCGGAATTCTTCATGGCCGGGTTGAACCAGATCGGGGTGCCGACGCATTTCATCCGCCGCCTGAACATGCGCGAACAGCTGGTCCGCATGGCCGAGATCATCCCGCTGGAAGTCGTGGTGCGCAACTTCTCCGCCGGGCCGATGGTCACCCGGCTTGGCATTCCCGAAGGCACGCAACTGCCCCGGCCCATCGTCGAATACTACTACAAGGACGACAAGCTGAACTCGCCTCTCGTCGCCGAGGAACACATCGTCGCCTTCGGCTGGGCCAACCAGCAGGATCTCGACGATGTCGTGGCACTGGCCTTGCGGGTGAACGATTTCCTGTCGGGCGTGATGATGGGCGTCGGCATCCGGCTGGCCGATTTCCGCATCGAGGTGGGCCGCATCTGGGAAGGCGACTTCATGCGCCTCATCGTCGCCGACGAGATCAGTCCCGACAGTTGCCGCCTCTGGGACATGCGCCTGCCCGAACGGCCCGACGGCTCGGTCCCCGATCCGCAGCCCCTGGCCGATGTCTATACCGAGCTGGCGCGGCGGCTTGGCGTCCTGCCCTCGAACGTCACCCATCAGATGAAGCCGACGCTGATCAACTGATCCTGCGCCAAAATTCTTCGCCGAAGAATTTTGGCGCGCCTTGCCCCCCGCCTGCCCCTTCGCTAATGACCGGGCAACCTGCAACCCGGAGGCCCGCGATGAAAGCCCGCGTCACTGTCATGCTGAAATCCGGTGTCCTTGATCCCCAGGGCGAAGCGGTGCGTCACGCGCTGGGGTCGCTCGGTTTTCTGGGTGTGACCGGCGTGCGGCAGGGCAAGGTGATCGAGCTTGACCTGGAAGAAACTGACGCCGCCCGCGCCGAGACCGCCGTCAAGGCCATGTGCGAAAAGCTTCTCGCCAACACCGTGATCGAAAGCTACCGGGTCGAGCTGCTGTGACACCCCCGGCGGGCGCGGCGACCGGAAGGCCTACCGCGCCGACGGCACCCGACAACTGACCCGCAGACCCCGGCCACCGGGCAACGCCTCGAAACGGCAGCTCGCACCGAACAGCCCTGCGATCTCGGCCACGATGGCCAGGCCCAGCCCGGAGCCGCCCGCATGCGGGGCCACCGCCGCAACGGCCATGCGCTGCGGCAGGGCGCCGGACTGCAGGGCCTCCAGCCGGTCCGGCGGCAGCCCCGGTCCGTTGTCCTCGACCTCCAGCAGCACGGCCGCATCGGTGCCGGCCGCAGGCCGCACCCGCACCGTCACCACGGCCCCGCGCCCGGCGTAGGCCAGCGCGTTGTCCAGCAGATTGCGCAGAAGTTCGGCCGCCAGAACCGGTTCGGCCCGGGCTTTGGCCCAGTCCTCGGCCAGCGCCTCGGCCCGCTCCGGCCCCTCATAGCCAAGGTCGATCCCCCGGGCATCGGCCTGCGCCAGGCATTCGGCCGCAAGATCGCGCGCCAGCGCCGCCAGGTCGACCGGCCCCAGCGCAAGCCCGGTTGCCGCCGCATCGACCCGCGCCAGCGCCAGAAGCTGCGCCAGCACCCGTTCCGCCCGGACCAGGGCCGCTTCGGCCTTGTCCAGCGCCGCCTCGCCCAGCGCCCGGTCATCCGCGCGCCGTGCCAGGGCCAACTGGGTGCGCAGGGTGGCAAGCGGGGTGCGCAACTGGTGGCTGGCATTCCCGGTGAAATGCCGCAGCGCCGCCACGGCATCCTCCAGCCGGCCCATGAAATTGTTGACCGCGCCGGCCAGAGGGGCGGCTTCCAGCGGCACCGCCTCGCGGATCGGGCGCAGATCGTCCGGCGTCCGTTCCGCTATCGCCGCGCCCAGCCGGTCCAGCGGGCGAAAGGCCAGCGTCACCGCCAGCCAGACGATCGCGATGGTGCTCAGCATCAGCACCAGGATCCGCAGCGCCGACCGGATCAGGATCGTCCGCGCCAGTTCCGACCGCGCCAGCGTCGATTCCGCGACCGTCACCGTGAACGGCACCGACGTCGCCCCGGTCGAGAGCTCGCGCCGCAAGGTGGCACTGCGGATCGGCACGGCACCGAACAGCCCGTCGGCAAAGCCGATCCCCTCCTCGCCCACGGCGACGCGGGCCAGCGCCGCATATCCGGTCAGGAACTGCCCCTCCGGCGCGTCGACGCGGTAGAACACCTGGTCCTCCGCCGCCGAGGCGAGCATCTCCAGCGCCGCAAACGGGATGTCCGCCTCAAGCCCGCCGCCTTCGTCCACCGTCACTCGCTCCGCAATCGCCAGTGCCGACCCCTCGAGAACCCGATCCGACAAGCCTCGCGCAGTCGCCACCGCCTCGCGCCAGGTATCGACCAGCGCCAGCACGCCCAGCGCCGCGGTGGCAAGCGTCAGCCACAGGATCAGCCTGCGACGCAGGGAATAGCCCTTCACGGCACCTCCGGCGGCTTTTCCAGAAGGTAGCCCAGCCCCCGGACCGTGCGCAGCACCAGCCCGTAGGGCGCGATCCGCCGCCGCAACCGCGAGACATACTGCTCGATCGCATTGTCCGACAGAAGGTCATCCAGACTGGTCAGCGACTGCACGATCGCCTCTTTCGCCACCACCTTGCCCGCGCGCTGGAAGAACAGCTCCAGCAGCGCGCGTTCCCTGGGCGGCAGGTCCAGGACCACGCCCTCGGCCGCGAACTGCCGACTGGTCAGGTCCAGCTCCACCCCCCCCAGCCGCACGACCGAGGACCGCAGCCCCGCCTGCCGCCGCAGAAGCGAGCGCACCCGCGCCTCGAACTCGCGCACGTCGAAGGGTTTCGACAGATAGTCGTCCGCCCCGAGGTCCAGCCCCCGGACCCGCTCTTCCGGTGCCCCCCGTGCCGTCAGGATCATCACCGCGGGCGAAGGCGTGCGGCCGCGGATCCGGCGCAGAAGGCTCAGCCCGTCCAGCCCCGGCAGGTTCAGGTCCAGGATGACCAGCTCGAACTGCTCGGCCAGAAGCAGCGCCTCGGCCCCGAGGCCATCATGCACGCAATCGACCGCATGCCCCGACCCGGCCAGAAGCGCAGTCAGCGCCTCGGCCAGCGGCAGATCATCCTCGACCAGCAGCAGGCGCATGGGTTCCCCCCTGCCCCAGCCTAAAGCGTGATGCGAAAAAGTGGAATCCGGTTTTCCGCATCAATCACGCGACCACCAAGAAGCGAGATCGGGATGATGTTTCCATCAAACATTATCCCAGCCTAAAGCAGCTTTCCCGCCAGCGAAAGCGCCCCCGTCCTGCGCCCGGCTCCGCGCGGAACCTTCCCCGCGGGGAAGACTTGAGCGCGCGCGCCGTATCGGGCACGCTTCCGCCATGTGGCGCATGCTTCTTGTCCTGCTCGCCCTGCCCGCCTGGGCGGAGCCCACGCGCTTTGCCGCGCCGGGCAGCGAAGCGGCCGTCCTGACGATCTACTCCACCCTCGACATCCCGCTGGCCACTCCGCTGATCACCGCCTTCCAGTCCGGCTCCCCAACCACCACGGTCGTTTACGAGGAACTTCTCGCCGCCGAGATCGCCCAGAGGGTCATCGCGGAAACCGATGCCGGCCAGCCGACGGCCGACTTCGTCTTTTCCTCGGCCATGGACCTGCAGGTGAAACTGGCCAACGACGGTTACGCCCAGCCGGTCGAGGTTCCGCTGGCCCGCGACTGGCCTGACTGGGCGAACTGGCGCGACATGGCCTTTGCCCTGACCTACGAACCCGGCGTTCTCGTCTGGTACAAGCCGTCCTTCCCCGACGGCCCGCCGCTATCGCGGCTGCAGATGATCGACTGGCTGAAGCTCCCGCAAGCGCAGGGCCGGATCGGCACCTACGATGTCAGCCGCTCGGCGGTCGGCTATCTCTATCTCGCGCGCGACGCCGAACATTTCGGCGACATCTGGTCGCTGGTGGCCGCGATGGGCCGGGCGGGCCTGCAGACCTTTTCGACCAGCAGCGAGATCATCGACCGCGTGGCCGATGGCCGCCTGGCGCTTGGCTACAACATCCTCGGCTCCTACGCCGACGCCCGCGCCCGCGCCAACCCCGACCTTGGCGTCGTCCTGCTGAAGGATTTCACCGTGGTCACCAGCCGCGTCGGTCTGGTCCCGCGCGCCGCCGCCCGGGCAGACCTGGGCAGCGCCTTCCTGGCGTTTCTCATGGGCCGCGACGGCCAGACCATCATGGCCGACCGCCTGCGCCTTGCCGCCGTGTCGCTTGAGGTGTCCGGCCAGAACACGGCCCGCGCGATGGAGGCGGCGCTTGGTGACCAGCTTCGCCCCGTCCCGGTCAGCCCCGGCCTGCTTGCCTATCTCGACCAGTCGAAACGCGCGCGCCTGCTGGCGCTCTGGCAAAAGGCCCTCTCCCGGTAGCACGGCCCGGCTGTCAGCTTCCTGACAGCTTTCTGTGCTGGACTTCCGCCATGGAACGGCACGAGGAGGTGCCGCCCGGTCAATCCGGCGTCATCAGACGCCATGGGAGGAAACAGAGATGAAACACGCCCTTCTCGGCGCGGCATTCGCCGTGGCCGCAGCAACCGCCAGCTTCGCCCAGGAATACACCATCATGGCCCCCGCAGCACCGGGCGGCGGCTGGGACTCGACGGCCCGGACCATTCAGGAAGTGATGGTCGCCGAAGGCATTGCGGGCAACGTCCAGGTCCAGAACGTCCCCGGCGCGGGCGGGACCGTGGGTCTGGCGCAATTCGTCGCGGGCGCGGCGGGCGACCCCAAGCAGCTGATCGTCGGCGGCTACGTCATGGTCGGCGCGATCCTGACCAATGGCTCGCCGGTCTCGCTGGCGGATGTGACCCCCATCGCCCGCCTGACCGGCGAGGCCGAGGCGATCGTCGTCCCTGCCGCCTCTGAAATCAAGACGATCCAGGAGCTTGTCGAGAAGATGAAAGCCGACCCTGGCTCCGTGTCCTGGGCAGGCGGCTCGGCGGGCGGTGTCGACCACATCACCGTCGGGCTTCTCGCCAAGGCGGCGGGCGTCGATCCGACCAAGATCAACTATGTCGCCTTCTCCGGCGGCGGCGAGGCGCTTGCCGCGCTTCTTGGCAACCAGGTGACAGCGGGCATCTCGGGCGTGGGCGAATTCCTGCCCCAGGTCGAGGCGGGAGCCCTGCGCATCCTCGCGGTGTCGACCGCCGAGAAATGGCCCGGCACCGACGCGCCGACGCTGATGGAATCGGGCTATGACGTGAACGTGCAGAACTGGCGGATGATCGCCGCAGCACCCGGGCTGACGGACGACCAGAAGGCCGCGGTCGCCGCCGACGTGGACAAGCTGGTGAACTCTGCCGGCTGGAAGACCGCGCTCGAGACCAAGGGCTGGGCCAACACCTATCTGGCCGGTGCCGATTTCGACGCGCAGCTGGCGAAAGAGATCGACGCGACGACCACGATCCTGAAGGACATCGGACTGGTCAAATGACCAGCGCGAACGGTCCCGGCCAGCCCGGAACCGGACGCCGCCCCGACGGGGCGGCGTTGACCATCGGGCTGGCGCTGATCGGCTTCGGCGCGCTGCTTGTCTGGGATGCCACGGGCATTCCGGACAAGGCAGGCTATGCCGGGGTCGGTCCGGCGGACGTGCCGAAACTCATCGGCGGCGGTCTGATCGTGCTGGGCCTTCTGACCGGGTTGGCCGGACGAAAGGCGGCCACGCACCGCGCTCCACCGCAACGGCTCGGCGCCGTCCTGTGGATTCTCGCCGGTCTGGCGCTGCAGATCCTGCTTTTGAAACCCGCGGGCTTTTCGGTGGCGTCGGGCCTGCTTTTCGCCTGCACGGCCGCCGGGTTCGGCCAGCGCCGCGGGGGCTGAGGCGATGGATACATTCGCATTCCTGGCGCAGGGCCTTGCCGTCGCCGTCGAGCCGATGAACCTCCTGTACGCGCTGATCGGCGTCACGCTCGGCACCGCCGTCGGGGTCTTGCCGGGGATCGGCCCGGCGCTGACCGTGGCGCTGCTGCTGCCGGTGACCAACGGTCTTGATCCGGCCGGATCGCTGATCATGTTCGCGGGCATCTACTATGGCGGCATGTATGGCGGATCGACCACCTCGATCCTCCTGAACACGCCGGGCGAAAGCGCCTCGATCATCACGGCGCTTGAGGGCAACCAGATGGCTCGGGCCGGGCGCGGCGGACCGGCGCTTGCCACGGCTGCCATCGGTTCCTTCGTCGCCGGGCTGATCGCGACGCTTGCGCTGGCCTTCCTTGCGCCCTGGGTGGTCAGGATCGCGCTGGTCTTCGGCCCGCGCGAATATTTCGCGCTGATGATCCTTGCCTTCGTCACCGTGTCCGCCGCCTTCGGCGACAGCGCGCTGCGCGGCCTTACCTCGCTGTTCATCGGCCTGGCGCTGGCGACCGTCGGCATCGACGGGCTGACCGGGCAGGCGCGGCTGTCCTTCGGCGTGCCGCAACTTCTTGACGGGATCGAAGTCACCACCCTTGCCGTCGCGATGTTCGCCCTGGGCGAGGCGCTGTTCGTCGCGGCGCAATGGCGCCCGGGCGAGGACGAGGTTCTGGCCGTCAAGGGCTCGGTCTGGATGTCCTCCCGGGACTGGGCGCGGTCCTGGAAACCCTGGCTGCGCGGCACCCTGATCGGCTTTCCGATCGGCGCCATGCCTGCAGGCGGGGCCGAAATCGGCACCTTCCTCAGCTATGCCACCGAAAAGCGGCTGGCGACGAACCCCGAGGAGTTCGGCCACGGCGCCATCGAGGGCGTGGCCGGACCCGAGGCCGCGAACAACGCCAGCGCCGCCGGCACGCTGGTGCCGCTGCTCACGCTCGGGCTGCCGACCTCGGCCACGGCGGCCATCCTTCTGGCAGGCTTCCAGCAGTTCGGCCTGCAACCCGGACCGCTGCTCTTTGCCACCAATCCGCAGGTGGTCTGGGGCCTGATCGCCAGCCTCCTGATCGCCAATGCGATGCTTCTGGTGCTGAACCTGCCGCTGATCGGGCTTTGGGTGAAGCTCTTGGCGATCCCCCGGCCCTGGCTTTATTCCGGCATCCTGCTTTTCGCCACGCTGGGCACCATCGGGGTCAACCCGTCGCCGGTGGAACTGACGATGCTGATGGTCTTCGGCCTGCTTGGGTATCTGATGCGGGTGTTCCAGTATCCGATCGCTCCGGTTGTCGTCGGGCTGATCCTGGGCCCGATGGCCGAACAGCAGCTGCGCCGGGCCCTCGCCATCGCGCAGGGCGACTGGACGACCCTCGTCTCCACCCCCATCGCCGCCCTGCTCCTCGGCATTGCCGCCCTTGCGCTGATCGTGCCGATGCTGATGCGCCTGCGTGGGCGTGGCCAGGTCCTCGCCCAGATCGCGAGCGACGGCGACTGACCCGCAGGGTGGGCAAGACTGCCCACCCTAGATCGGGATGATGTTTTTTGGAAACATCATCCCGATCTCGGTTCTTGGTGGTCGCGTGATTGACGCGGAAAACCGGAGTCCACTTTTCCTCATCACGCTAGCGGCGCGTCACCCGCAGCCAGATCCCGTCCTTC
>NCDY01000156.1 GCA_002280405.1 Rhodobacterales bacterium 32-66-9
AGAAAATCGAAGACCATGGTGATGCCCTTTGTTTGGGGTCAACTTCCGCCGCCGGTCAGCCGCCGCGCAAGCGAGAAGACGATGGGCCGCGCCTCGGCCGCGGACATGCCCGGGCGCAGTTCGGGACTGTAGAGAAGGCGCAGCAGAAGCTCGTCCTGGTCGGTCAGAAGCGCGAATTCCTCGTCGTCGTTGAAGATCGAGGGCCGGGCGCGCGGACTGTCGTTCGGCAGGCCCAGGCCCTGCGTCAGTTCCTCGTGCAGGCAGGACAGGCGCAGAAGGTCGGGGTGTTCGGCCCGGATCACCGCGAAGGCCCGGGTGTAGGTGCCGGAATTTCCTTCGGCCAGGGCATAGACAAGGCAATAGGTCGTGCGAGGCATTCCGGTGATTCCGGCCACCTCGCCGGGACCAAGACTGGGCAGGGCGGCACGGACAGTGGGGCCCAAGGCCTCGCGTTCGTCTTCGGACACGATGTAGATGAAGAAGTTCGGGGCGCGGTCATCCACCGAAATCGGGCGCCCGGTGATCTGCGACAGCCGGGCGGCAAAGCTGGCGATCCGTGCCCGGTCCGTCGCTTGCCGGTCGGGCGGCACACTTGCGCCAAAGCGGATGCCGATGCGGACGGGACCCTCCCAGCGGCGCAGGATGCTTTCGGTTTCGGCGCGAACGAACCCGCCCGAGCCCGGACGGTATTCGTCGAAAAGCGCGATGCGCAGGAAATTCTCGGCAAGCATCCGGTCGCTGACCGGAATGTCGCCGCCACCATCGGTCCGCAGCATTCCCTGTGCCAGAAGCATCTGCTGGACCTGGGCGTAATACGCTGCGGCTGCGGCACTCTTGGCGGTGGGCACCGCCACCGGCACGGGTTGTGCAGGCGGTTGCGGCCGCGCGCCCGGTCCCGGGCCCGAGGCGATGCATCCCGCAAGGACCATGCCGCTGACCAACGCCAGTGCCACCCTGACTGTTCGCCCCCGGGCCATGCGCCGCCGCCTCAGGCCGTCGCCGCCGGGGCCGACTGCCGCGCCTTCGCGGCGGCCAGCGTGTCGCGCAGTTCAGCCTCCATCTTGACCAGCTCCGCCTCGGCCGCCGCGCGGCGCGCCTTGCCTGTGTCGGCGATCGCCAGGCTTTCGTTGATCGTCGCGATCAGCGTGGCATTGGCAGCCTTCACCGTCTCAATGTCGAAGACCCCGCGCTCCATCTCTTCGCGGACCGCCTTGTTCGCACCTTGCAGGTTTTCCGCGTTGGCCTTCAGCAGTTCGTTGGTCAGGTCGCTGGCATCGCGCACCGCCTCGGCCGCCTCTTTCGAGCGCTGGATCGTCACCGCCTGGGCCAGCTGCGTCTCCCACAGGGGCACGGTGTTGACGAGGGTCGAGTTGATCTTCGTCACCAGCGACTTGTCATTTTCCTGCACCAGCCGGATCGACGGCAGCGACTGCATCGTCACCTGCCGGGTCAGCCGCAGGTCATGCACCCGGCGTTCCAGATCGTCGCGGGCGGCCCGCAGGTCGCGCAGTTCCTGCGCACGGATCACTCGGTCCGCCTCGGGGGCCTTCGCAACCTCGGCCTCCTTGGCGGGAATGGTGGTGCTGTCGGTCTCGGCCAGCTTGGCCTCGCCTGCCGCGATATAAAGGCCAAGCTCGTCGTAGAAGGTCAGGGTCTTGTCGTAAAGGATATCCAGGCTTTTGATATCCTTCAGCAAACTATGTTCATGGGTCAGAAGTTCGCCCGTGATCTTGTCGATCTGGCCCTGCACGTCTTCATACCGGGCCACGAATTCGGCAAAGGGCGCGGCCCGGCCAAGAAGCTTTTCCCACCAGCTGGCATCGCGGCGCAGGTCCAGCTCTTCGGTCGCAAAGCCGCGGATCGTGGTGACAATCTTTCGCAAGCTGTCACCGGCCGGGCCGACATCCTTGTTCTTTACATCCTGCAACATCGCCTGGCTTATCACCTGCAATTCGGCCTGGGCGGAGGAACCGAAGGCGATGATCGACCGGGTGCTGGTCAGATCCACTTCGGCCATCCGCCTGCGGATCGCCTCGGCCTTGTCGGCAGTCGCGGACTTCAGGGCTACGACCTCGGCCATGGGTTCCGGCAGGACCACGGCAGTCACCTTCTCGACTTCGGTCAGAAGGGCGGCGGCATTGGCTTGGACGGTCTCGGACATGGTCACTCCCCTCGGGGTTCAATGGTCAAGTTTCAGCCGGTCGCGCAGGACAGAGATTTCCACATCGAGATCGCTGCGACTGTTGGTCAGGAACGCCTTTGTCTTTTCCGCAAAGGTGGTCTCCAGATCGGTCAGCAGCGCCTCATAGTCGGCGCGTGCCGCAGCGTCGCGGGACCGGCCATAGTGATCGGCGAACTTCACCGTCGCATCGCGCGCACCCAGCAGAAAGACCGACAGGTATTTCCGCGCCGCCGTCAGATCGCCCGGATCGGCCTCGATGGTGCGAAACAGGTCGCGAGCGGCGGCGATGAACCGGTCGACCCGGCGCTCCAGCGCGCGGTCCCCGGCACGCTGGATCGCGTCCTTCATTCCGGCCAGATAGGCCTCGCCCTCGGCAACGGCCTGAGCCACGCGACCGCTCTGGAAGGCGTCGATCCCTGCCACGCCCTTGTCGGCCATCGGGTCAAGCCCGAAGGCCCCAAGATGCAATCCCGCGCCAACCAGCGCAAAAAGCGCGGGATAGATCGGGCCCTGATCAGCGATCACGCCCCCCACGGCCAGCGCCGCGCCGGTCAGGACGGCACCGGCCAGCTTGCGTGGAACGGCGGGGCGGCGTGCCAGCTTGCGCGCATCGAAGGCGGCTTCTGCCCGCAGTCCTTCGCGTGTCAGCCATGCCGAAAGCACGACCGTCCCCCCGGCGGCAAGGCCAAGCAGCATGTCGCGCGGGCCATCGCCGAAGGCCGGGAACAGGAACAGGAAGGCGGACAGAAACAGCACGGTCGCGCGCCACCCCCCCTTGGGCCGGGGCTCGGCCACCACCGGACGTCCGGGCCCGGTCCGCGATGGCTGCGGCGAGTATTTTCCGCCAAACCGCTCGGCCATCAGACGCCCCCGGACCAGGCCACATAGGCCACCAGCGCAACCAGCAGGATCAGCGACAGGACCCTCAGCCCGGTTCCCGACATGACGTGGCCTCCTGCGTTCTTGGTCGAGTGCGACCTTAGCCGATGCCCGGCCTTCCTGCCAGTGAGGCAGAAGGGGAATCGGCGGCAAACTTCCCCCTTGTCCGACCGGATAGGGGGCGCTCGGCAGGCGGCCATCCCCGCAGCCCGGGACCGACGCCCCGGACGTCCGGCGCATCATCGCCGGGGCTTCCGGACGGCCCCTGCCTGACGGCCTCTGCCTGACCGCCCGTCGGCCTGACCGCCCGTCGGCCTGACAAACCAAGAGCCGCAGTCAGCCCTTCTTCGGACCGACCGGCCGGACCGGGCGGCTGGCCTTGCGGCCAGGCGCCTGCCGCGCGGGCGGTAGGGTGGCAGCCCTTTCCCAACTCTCGGACAGCGGCTTCAGCCCCGCGCCGGGCTTCGGCGGCCTGCGGCCGGGTTTTGCAGGTGCGTCGGCGGCTGTCTTGCCCGCTGGAACGGCGTGGCCCTGCTGCGAGGCGGTCCCGGCATCGCGCTCGGCCAGGCCAAGCTGGTCGCGCAGGATGCGGGGTTTCACCTCCTCGACCTCGCCGGGCTTCAGCTCGTTCAGCCGGAACGGCCCGTAAGAGACGCGGATCAGCCGGTTCACGGTCATCGCCCTCGACGGTGATGCCCTTGCGCAAGGGTTCGATCTCGGGCTCGGTCGGGTTGCCCTTCACCCGCACCCGGTATTTGCGCAGCCAGCCGGTCGAGGGCAGTTCAAGGCGGCGCTTGAGTTCGCCGTCATTCGTCAGCAGCAGCAGCCCCTCGGAATTCAGGTCAAGCCGCCCGATCGACATCACCCGCGGCATGTCCTCGGGCAGATGGTCGAAGACCGTATCGCGGCCCTTTTCGTCCGAGGCGGACGTCACCAGCCCCTCGGGCTTGTAATACAGCCACAGGCGCGGCGGTTCCGGTTCGGCGACGGGTTCGCCCCGGACGGTGATCCTGTCCTTTGCGGTGACGTTCAGGGCGGGGGAGGTGATGGTCTTGCCGTTGACCATGACTTCCCCCAGTTCGATCAGCCGCTCGGCTTCCCGGCGCGAGGCGACGCCGGCGCGGGACAGCACCTTGGCGATGCGCTCTCCGTCCGGCGTGTCGGCCGCGGGCTTGTCCTTGGCGGGGGGCTTTTCTTTTCCGGGCATGGCCATCATCCTTCGGGCCAGAGTGGCCGGGTGCCCGAGGATATGGAAGCCGGGATGAAAGAGCAACGCGAAGGGTTCCGGTCGTTCATGCAGGCGGCGCTGGCCGAAGCTCGGGCGGCGGCCCTTCGCGGCGAGGTGCCGGTGGGGGCGGTGGTCGTTTCGGGCGACCGGGTACTGGCCCGGGCGGGCAACCGGACGCGCGAACTGGCGGACCCCACGGCCCATGCCGAGATGCTGGCGATCCGCGAGGCTTGCCGGGTCCTGGGGTCGGAGCGGCTGACCGGCTGCGACATCTATGTGACGCTGGAGCCCTGCCCGATGTGCGCCGCGGCGATCTCGGCGGCGCGGGTGGCGCGGCTGTATTTCGGGGCGGCGGACCCGAAGTCGGGCGGGGTGACGGTGGGGGCGCGGGTGTTCACGCATCCCCAGTGCCACCATGCGCCCGAGGTCTATGACGGGATCGGGGCGGCGGAGGCGGAGGCCTTGCTGAAGGGCTTCTTCGCGGGCAGGCGGGGGTAAGACAAAATTCTTGCAGAAAGAATTTTGCGCGCCCGGACATGCTGCGGCGGCGCGGGGATCATGCCTAACCGACGGTAAATCCCCACTTACAAGCCATTGATTTTCTCTCATAAAAATACCTGTCCACGCGTGGACAGGGTCAGATACGGATCGGCTCCAGAACCTCCGGCTCGATCACTTCGATCCCCGGCGGCAGACCTGCTTTCAAGACCGAGGCATCCTGGGCCAGAAGGCTGAAGGTCCGGTAGTGGCAGGGGATCACCCAGCGGAAGTTGAACCACTTCCGCGCCGCCCAGGCGGCGCGCTCCATATCCATGGTGTAGTGCCCGCCGCAGGACAGGATGCCGATGTCGGGCTGGTGAAGTTCGGCCATCCAGGCCATGTCGGCCATGATGTCGGTGTCGCCGGACAGATAGATGGTGTGGCCCTCGCCCGCGATCATGAAGCCCGCGGCCGATCCTGCAGGCATAAGGCCCGTGCCGGTGAAGTCGAGCGAGGCCGAATGGACGGCGTTGACCATCGTCACCTTCGCCCCGTTCAGAAGCAGCGTGCCGCCCTTGCCGAAGCCCACCGTTTCGCTGCCTTGGCTATTCAGCCACTCCGAAAGTTCATGGATGCAGTGCACCTTGATCCCGAGCTTCCCCGCCAGCCGCGCGGCGTCCGAGGCGTGGTCGCCGTGGGCATGGGTCAGAAGGATATGCGTCGCACCCTCTATCGCGGCGTCTTCCTGCCCGGCCGGAAACATCGGATTGCCGGTCAGCCAGGGATCGACAAGCAGCACGGCCGCTTCGATCTCGATGCGAAAGCCGGAATGGCCGAACCAGGTGATCTGCATGGGTCTCTCCTTCTGCCTTCGGTGCGGCGTGCAGCTTCGGCACTGGGTGTAACGGTGACAATCGGCCGGGAGCCGATGCGCGGCCTTCCGCTTGCGGGGCGGGTCGCGGGCGGCTAAACGGTCGCAAACCGTTGGAGGGCCCCATGGCCATTGACATCGACACCGCCCGCAAGGTGGCAAAGCTGGCCCGGATCCGGGTCGAGGAAGCGGACCTGCCCCGGCTGGCGGGGCAGCTTTCGGGCATCCTCGGCTTCATGGAACAGCTGAACGAGGTCGATGTGGCGGGGGTAGAGCCGATGACATCGGTCACGCCGATGCGGCTGAAGCGGCGGGCGGATGTAGTGACGGATGGCAACATCCAGGCGCAGGTGCTGAGCAATGCGCCGGACGCACGCGAGGGGTTCTTTGCGGTGCCGAAGGTGGTGGAATGAGCGCGAACACCTGGACCATCGCAGCGGCGCGGGATGCGTTGCGCAAGGGCGAGATTTCGGCGGTCGATCTGACCATGTCCTGCCTGACGGCAATCGACGCGGGCGACGGGCTGAATGCCTTTGTCCACAAGACACCCGAGATCGCGCTGGAGCAGGCGCGGGCGGCGGATGCCCGGCTGAAAGCGGGCGAGGCGCCGGCGATGTGCGGGATTCCTCTGGGGATCAAGGACTTGTTCTGCACCAGGGGGGTGCCGTCACAGGCCGCGTCGAACATCCTGAAGGGGTTCAGGCCGGAATATGAGTCCACGGTCACGACAAAGCTGTTCGAGGCGGGCGCGGTGATGCTGGGCAAGCTGAACATGGACGAGTTCGCCATGGGGTCATCGAACGAGACCTCGGCTTACGGGAACGCGGTGAACCCCTGGCGGCGCAAGGGGTCGAACGTGCAACTGACGCCGGGCGGGTCATCGGGTGGGTCGGCGGCGGCGGTGGCGGCGGACCTGTGTCTGGCGGCGACGGGCACCGATACCGGCGGGTCGATCCGCCAGCCCGCGGCCTTCACCGGGATCGTCGGGATCAAGCCGACCTATGGCCGCGTCAGCCGCTGGGGAATCGTGGCCTTCGCCTCGTCGCTGGACCAGGCCGGGCCGATGACGAAGTCGGTGCGCGATGCGGCGATCATGCTGGGGGCGATGAGCGGGCATGATCCGAAGGATTCGACCAGCGCGGACCTGCCCGTGCCGGATTTCGAGGCCGCGCTGACGGGCGACATCCGGGGCAAGATCATCGGCATCCCGAAGGAATACCGGATGGACGGGATGCCGGCCGAGATCGAGGCGCTGTGGGCGCGCGGCATCGAGATGATGCGCGACGCGGGGGCGGAGGTGCGGGATATCTCCCTTCCGCATACCAAATACGCGCTGCCCGCCTACTATGTGATCGCGCCCGCCGAGGCGTCCTCCAACCTCGCCCGCTACGACGGGGTGCGGTATGGACATCGGGCAAAGCTGGCGCAGGGCGATGGCATCACCGAGATGTATGAAAAGACCCGGGCCGAAGGGTTCGGGCCGGAAGTGCAGCGGCGGATCATGGTCGGCACCTATGTGCTGTCGGCGGGCTTCTACGACGCCTACTACAACCGCGCACGGAAGGTGCGGGCGCTGATCAAGCGCGATTTCGAGGTGGTGTTCAACGAAGGGATCGACGCGATCCTGACGCCCGCCACCCCCTCGGCGGCCTTTGGCTTGGGCGAAATGGCCGATGCCGATCCGGTGCAGATGTATCTCAACGACGTCTTCACCGTGACGGTGAACCTGGCGGGCCTGCCGGGGATCGCCGTTCCCGTGGGACTGGACGCGCAGGGGCTGCCCCTGGGGCTGCAGCTGATCGGGCGGCCCTGGAACGAGGCGGAGGTGCTGAATTACGCACATGTGTTGGAAAACCGCGCAGGCTTTGTGGCCAAAGCCGAAAAATGGTGGTAATGGGCCGCGAAACACATAGATCGAGGCACTGATGAGCCGTATCCCGACCTCCGCCGCTGGTGCGGTTCTGACTGCGCTGATCCTGGCCGCCTGCACGCCCACAACGGCTGACAGGGGGCCGGGAGTGGGCTTTCAGGACTACAACAGCTATATCCGCGGTGCCGCGCCTGCCCCGGCAGGGGCCCCGGTGACAGTGCCTCCGCCCGGCGGAGCGTTCGATCCCGCGGCGGCCGCGGCGGCCATCGACCGGGCTCAGGGTGCCGCTCCGGTCGCCTCGCTGCCGCCGTCGACCCCGGTGCCGACCGTCGTGCCGCTTCCGACCGATACGGCGGCTCGCCCGCGGGGTGGTGCCCCGGCCGGGATCAAGGAAGTGTCGAGCGAGGTTGCAGGCAGCACCGGCATTTCGGACGAGCAGGACTTCAACGCGGTTTCGGCGCGGGAGACCGTCGAAAGCGACAAGGAACGCATCGCACGGAACCGGGCCGAATATGTCGTCGTCCAGCCGAAGGACGTGCCGCAGCGACCGGGCGACGTCGGGCCGAACATCGTCGAATTCGCGCTGTCGACCAATCATGCGCCGGGCGTGCAGATGTACAAGCGGTCCGGTCTGGGTATCCGCGATGTGAACGCCGCCTGCGCCAAGTATGCGTCCCCAGACAAGGCGCAGCAGGACTTCCTGTCCAAGGGCGGGCCGGACCGTGACCGGATGGGCGTCGATCCCGACGGCGACGGCTATGCCTGTTCCTGGGACCCGCGCCCGTTCCGTGCCGCGCTTCAGTGAGCCTGACCCACCCCTCGCCCAACTACGGCGAG
>NCDY01000013.1 GCA_002280405.1 Rhodobacterales bacterium 32-66-9
ACAGCGGCTTCAGCGTCGAATGCTTCTCGCGTTCGATGAACGGCTCGGGGTCCAGCCCCAGCATCTCGCCCAGCGTCCGCAGGAACAGGGTTGTGCTTTCCAACCCCATTGGCGCCTGCAAGTAGGGCTTGCCCAGACATTCCGCCAGGCCCCGGCCGAACTCTCGGTACATCACGACGTTGGCGTCGGCGTTCACCAGATTCCGCATCGCGGCCAGGTGCGCGCCCAAGGGCATCACCATGTTGATCTCGGCCCCGATCCCTTCGACCAGACGGCGGATCTCGTGCAGGTCGGAGGCCATGTTGAAGGTGCCGTACATCGGCCCCAGGATGTTGACGCGCGGCTTCGAGCCTTCCGGGCGAGGCGCTTCAGGCGGCATGCGCCCCTTCGTCATCCCGAACTCGGTGAAGATCCAGGTCATCGCCCGGTCGGCGCACTGCCACTGGTCCTCGTCGATGGTGCGCGGCAGGAACCGCTGGATGTTGGTCCCCTGCGGCGTGACGCCCCCGCCGATCATCTCGGCAATCGACCCCGTGACCACCACCGCAGGCAAAGCCGGGTCCAGGGTCTTCCAGGCCCGCGCCATCGAGGACTCCGTCCCCGAGGTCATCTCGCCTTCGCCCAACCCCGTCACCACGATCGGCAACTCGTGCGGCGGCAGCGCGTCGGTGTAATGCAGGACGGACGTGACCGGCAGGTTCTCGCAGCCCACCGGGCCGTCGATGACGACCTGCAGGCCCTTCACCGCACAGAAGGCATAGATCGCCCCCCAGTAGCCGCCTGCCCGGTCATGATCCTGCACCAGCATCAGATCATCTCCTCGGCCTTGGCGGCTTTCGCGGCCTTGTCGAGTTTCTTCTGGTGGATCGCCCGGAAGTCCGGCCGCAGGTTCGGAGCACCTTCCCAGATGCCTGCCGTATCTGCCGTCCCGACCCCCGCAAAGAAGGCTTTCATCCCCTCCATCCGGGTCTTGTTGCCCATCGCCGCGTTGACGACCTGCGCCAACGAACCAGCGCCCGCCGGTCCCATCAGGGGCCGCGCCGAGATCAGGTTGGTGAAGTACAGGGACGGCACCCCTCGTTCCTTCGCCTTCTGCACGACCGGAGTGGTCCCGACCGCCAGGTCCGGCTTGAACGCCTCCATCGCGGCCAGATCGTCCTCCAGGCTCGCGCGGTATTTCACCACGCAACCTTTGGCCTCCAGCCAGGCGCGGTCGGCAGCCGACCATTCGTTCTTCGCGCAAGCCGTGCCGACATATGGCACATCCGCGCCGCTTTCGATCAGCAGCCGCGCGACCAAGAGCTCGGAGCCCTCATAGCCCGACAGCGTGATCCTGCCCTTGATCGGGTTCGCGGCCAGCGCGCCCTTGATCGCCGGGCCAAAGGCATTCTGCGCCGCTGCAATCAGATCGGGTGCCACGTTGTAGGCAGAACCGATCGCCGCCAGCCACTCCATCGTGCCGTCATGGCCCACGGGGGCCGAGCCGACGATGGTCCGCCCAGCCGCCTGAAACTCGCGGATCGAGGCCGTGTAGAACGGATGGATCGCCGCCACGACGCCGCTATCCAGCGCCGCATACAACTCGCGCCATTCCCGGCACGGCACCACCGGCCCCGCCGCCAGACCCATCGGGGCCAGCATCGCGCCGATCATCATCGGGTCCGCCGGGAACATCTCGCCCAGCAGGGTCAACGTCGGGCGGTCAGACCGCCCCGCAGCAGGCGCCGCCACCGGCCCGGCCTGAATTTCGGACCGCGCATAGGCCAGCATCGCCCCGGCCAGCACGTCCTTCGCCTCGGCATGGGTCGGGACACCAAAGCCCGGCACGTCGATGCCGATGATCCGCACACCGTTGATTTCCTTGGGCAACAGCCGCAGCGGAACACCGCTGGCCGTCGGCACGCAGAGATTCGTCACCACCACCGCGTCATAGCGATCCGGGTCCGCCAGTTCATGCACCGCGTCGCGGATGTCCTCGAACAATTTCCCCGTGACCAGCGATTCCGAGTTGAAGGGCACATAGCCCACCGACCGCCGCGCGCCGTAGAAGTGCGACACGAAGGTCAGTCCGTAAACGCAGCAGGCCGACCCCGACAGCACCGTCGCCACCCGCCGCATCCGCAGACCGACGCGCAGCGAGCCAAAGGCTGGGCACATCGACTGCGGCTTGTCATGCGGCCCCTGCGGATAGTCCGCCGCATAGCGGTCCAGCACCTCGGAATTCCCCGCCGCCCGCGCGGCCTCCGCCATCTGCTCCGCACCTGCATGGCAGCCCATGCCGTCGACCGGAGTGGAAGCGGAACGGTCGCTCACTTGCGGCCCTCCGCCAGCGCCTTGAGCGCCTGTTCGATGATGGTGAGTGCTTCAAGGTCAAACATTGTCGTAGACCACTTCCAGGCTGGGTTTCACGGCGGCGAAGGAGCCCCGCATGTCCGCGTCGGTCGCGGGGTCCAGAACGAAGTTCGATCCCGTCGTCTCGGCATCGAACAGGCCCAGAAGCCCGTCTTGCGTCAAAGGCTTCGGGCGCAGCGGCGGGGCGTCGGCGACGGCACAGGCCAGCACCTCGAACAAGGCACCCCACTGCGTCGCATTGGTGCCAACGATCTGGTAATTCGCCGATTTCCGCCGCAGGTCGTCGTCCGCCGGGATCGACGCCAGCACCGGAATGTTCACCGCCTTGGCGAAGGCCGCGGCCTCGCCCGTGCCGTCATCCTTGTTGATGACCAGCCCCGCGACGCCGACGTTGCCGCCGAGCTTGCGGAAATACTCCACCGCCGAGCAGACGTTGTTCGCCACATACAAGGACTGCAGGTCGTTCGAGCCGACCACGATCACCTTCTGCGCCATGTCCCGCGCGATGGGCAGACCGAACCCGCCGCAGACCACGTCGCCGAGGAAGTCGAGAAGCACATAGTCGAAGTCCCAGTCGTGGAACCCCAGCTTCTCCAGAAGCTCGAACCCGTGAATGATCCCGCGCCCACCGCAGCCGCGACCGACCTCCGGGCCGCCAAGCTCCATCGCGAAGACCCCGCCGCGCTTGAAGCAGACGTCGCCGATCTTCACTTCCTCGCCCGCCAGCTTCTTGCGGGTCGAGGTTTCGATGATCGTCGGGCAGGCCTTGCCGCCGAACAGCAAGCTTGTGGTATCAGATTTCGGATCGCAGCCGATCAGCAAGACGCGCTTGCCCATCTCGGCCATCATGTGGCTGAGGTTGGCCAGCGTGAACGACTTGCCGATCCCGCCCTTGCCGTAGATCGCGATGATCTGCGTCTTCTTCGTCGGCGGATTGCCGGGGACCTCAAGCGACGGTTCCTCCTGCGCCTCGGCCCGCAGGCGGGCGTCGAAGTCCTTCAGGTTGGGCACTTCGGTCATGCGGCGGCACTCCAGTCGAGGATCATCTTCAGGCAGGCAGGATCGGTGAAGGCACGGTCGTAGGCGGATGCGGCATCAGCCGCCGAAGCGCGATGGGTGATCAGCCGGTCCAGCGACAGGTGCCCGTCGTCGACCAAGCGACGCGTCGCCTCCAGGTCGGCAGGTTGCCATTCGCTGGCGATGCGCAGGCGCAGTTCCTTCATGAAGGCGGGCGGAAATGCGAAGCTGATGGGCGCCGAGTAGAAGCCGCACAGGACCACCTCGCCGCCCCGCGCCAGCCGGGGAACCAGCCTGTCGAGGATGTCTGTCGCGCCCGATGCGTCGAAGATGACCCGGTAATCGCGGCGTTGGTCACCGTCCGGGGTCACCACCTCATAGCCGGCCGCTCCGCCGCGACGATCCGGGTCGATCTCCCAGACAACCGGCTCTGCGCCTCTTGCCACCGCGATCCGCGCCAGAAGCCGCCCCAGCGTGCCGTGGCCGATGATCAGGTCCGGCAGGCTCCCCCCGGTCAGTGCATGATGCGCCGTCGCCGCCAGCGCCAGTAGCGCCCCCTGCTCGCCGTGGGCAGGATCAAGCCTTGCCACCCGCGACGCCGGTGTCACCAGAAGCCCGGAAGCCCCGCCGAACAGCCCGCGCACACCCGCTTCGAAACAGTTGGCCCCCGGGACGAAGACATGATCACCCGGAACAAAACCGGTCTCGCCCCTGGTCTCCACCACCTCGCCAAAGCTTTCGTAGCCCGGGACCAGCGGATAGCCCATCCCCGGAAACGGCGGCATCGATCCCTGCCAGAACAGCTTTTCCGTGCCGGTGGAGATGCCCGAGTGCCGGACCCGGACGACCACATCCCCCGCCAACGGCGCCTTCAGCCCGACCTTGCCCAGCGACAGGGCGCGAGGGCCGGAAAGGATGACGGCGTCGGTGATCACGGTCCCAGCCTTCCTGAATCAGCACGCGGATCGCGCTGAGTGTCAGTCTAGCCTTACAGTTTTATATGTCAAACAAAATGGACATTTTTGCAGATGGTGCCGATGGCGCGACGCACTCCCGGGTGGCGGGACGATCGGCGTCAGCGGCGGACCGCGGACACCACCGAGGTGACGAAGGGCCGGTCGCCCGGGCGTTGCTGGATGTCCCGGAAGCCCGCCCCGTGGATGTCTGTCGCCGGATCCGGCCTCGCGCCGCCCGACATCGGCTCCGAGACAAGGATCATCCCGCCCGGCGGCAGCGCTGCCCGGACCTTGGCCAAGAGCGCCGCAACCGTTGCATCGGGATGGTCGTACAGCACCCTGACCAGACTGATCGTGTCGGCCCCGATCGGCAGCGGATCGGCCCGGAAATCGCCGGGGTGCAGCGTCACGGCGTCGCGCAGGCCCGCCGGGACCGCGGCCAGCACGGCGGGCATGTCGAACAGGGCCAGCTTCAGGCCGCGACAGGTCCTGCCGACCTCGGCCAGGAAGGCCCCGGTGCCGCCGCCGACATCCAGAAGATGCCGTCGTCGCGACAGATTGACCAGCCGCAGCGTATCTTCCGCCACCAGCACCTGACTTTCCGCCATCAGCCGGCTGTAGCGCGCCGCAAGCCCGGCATCTTCCCGGGCCAGCGGCCCGAAGACATAGGGCCAGAACCTGGCCAGTTCGGTCTCGGTCTGGCCCCGGAAGAACGCCAATGGATCAGAAAGATCGCGGTATAGGACATGATGATGCCGCACCATCGGCTCCAGCCCCGGCACGGCCAGGAAGGCCGCGCCCCGCGGGGCCAGCACCCAGAGGCCCTTGCGGTCCCGGGCAACCAGCTTCAGCGCCGCCCCGGCGCGCAGGAGCACCTCCAGCGGCGCTTCGGGGACTGCCACGCGCCGCGACATCTCCTCGGTCGTCATCGGCCCCGAGGCCAGGAAATGCAGCACCCGCGCCTCGACCAGCGCGACCAGCGCCTGCGACTGGACAAAGCCCGAGATGACCCGGAACAGCTCTGCCCCCTCGCGCCGCACCAGGCCGCGAAGCCCCGGCATCCGCGCGGCCAGCCGGTGAAACCGGGGCGACATGGCGAACCGGGTCAGCCAGCCCTGCGCCTCGGGCCGCGCGGGCGGCGGGCGCGGCTCGGCGTTCATCTCGCCGCCGATTCGGGCAGGACGGTCATCTTGCGGGCATAGGCCGTGACCAGATTTGCCAGCATCGCCTCGCCCGGACAGGACGGGATGCTGGCGATCGCCCCGCCAAGAATGTCCTTCATATGCGCCATGGCACCCTCGACCCCCATGGCCTGCACCGCATTCGGTCGCAGATGGGCGGCATCCTGCCCCACGGGCTTGCCGGTCTGATCCGGCGTCAGCAGCGCGTCCTTCAGATCGTCCGCCACCTGGAACGCGGCCCCGATCCGGTCGCCAAGCTCGGCCCAGGGATCGGCGTCCTGCCCGGCCGCGACCGCACCCATCCGCGTCGCCGCGACGAACAGCGCCGCCGTCTTGGCGCGGTGATACGCGATCAGATCGATCTTCGTCTCGCTTTCCCAGCCCTGCCCGGCGCAGATGCCGAACGGCGCGCCCGTGTGCCGTGCCAGCGCCCCGGTCAGCGCCAAGGCCCGGTCCGGCGCGCGCGTGCCGGCCTTGGCCAGCACCTCGAAGGCCAGCACGATCAGGCTGTCCCCGGCCAGCACCGCCAGCGGTTCACTGAACGCCCGGTGCAGCGTCGGCTTGCCCCGGCGCAGGTCCGCGTCATCGAACGCGGGCAGATCGTCATGCACCAGACTTGCACAATGGATCAACTCCAGCGCCGCAGCGGCGGCGGTGCTGATCTCGGGCCGGTCATCACCACAGGCCGCAGCCACCGCCAGCAGGATCGTCGGGCGAATGCGCGCCCCGCCGGGAAAAACCGCATAGGGGATCGCCGCCGAAAGCCTGGGCGGCGCATCCTTGCGCTTCAGGGGCAGAAGGGCCGCGGTCAGGGCCTGCTCGATGCGATCGGCGAAAGGCAAGATGCGACTCCTCGGTCGGACGGCGTCGATTCAGTTTGGCATCGCGCCCGGCATGTGTAAATCTGAATTTACACTTGCCCGTCAAATCAAACTGACACACCTGAGGAGGCCATGCCCGCTGCCGACAGCATCAGCCGACCGAATGCGGTCGTGATCGGGGCCGGGATGGGTGGCCTTGGCGCGGCCATCCGGCTTGCGGCAAAGGGCTGCAACGTCATCGTGATCGAAAGCGCGGACCTGCCCGGCGGCAAGGCCCGCGCCCGACCGACCGCTGCCGGCCCCGCCGCGATGGGCCCGACCGTCCTGACACTGCGCGCGGAACTGGACGAACTTTTCCACCTGTGCGGCACCACGACCGAAGCCGAGGTCGCCGTGATCCGGCTTGCCCGCCTGGCGCGCCACTGGTGGCCCGACTCTGGCCCCCTCGACCTCTTTCCCGACCGCGAGGCCAATATCGAG
The DNA here is from genome assembly GCA_002280405.1 of Rhodobacterales bacterium 32-66-9. Lineage (GTDB taxonomy): Bacteria > Pseudomonadota > Alphaproteobacteria > Rhodobacterales > Rhodobacteraceae > Tabrizicola. Next base: position 6,808 of record NCDY01000013.1, read on the forward strand.
GCCGTCCGCGCCTTCGCCGGCGCGCGGGAGGCGCAGGGCTTCGCCGCGTTCGACACTGCCACCCGCGCGCTTTACGACGCGTTCGAGACCCCGGTGATGCGCGCGCCGGAACCCGACCTTGCCGCCATCGCCCGCGCCACGCTGCGCCGACCCGCCCTGTGGTCCGCGCTTCTGCCCGGCATGACGCTGGACCGCTGGCTGAAACGGCATTTCCGCGACCCCCGGCTACGGCAGCTTTTCGGGCGCTATGCCACCTATGTCGGCGGCAGGCCGGGCCATACCCCCGCGGTCCTCGCCCTCGTCTGGCAGGCCGAGGCCAAGGGCGTGTGGGCCGCCCGCGACGGCATCCAGTCCGTTGCCGCAGCTCTGGCCCGCGCCGCCGAACGGTTGGGCGTGCGCTTCCACTTCGCCACCACCGCCCGCCGCATCGTCCGCCAATCTGGTCGTGTCAGCCTGGTCGAGACCGACCAGGGCCACCATCCCGCCGATCTTGTCATCTTCAACGGCGACCCCCGCGCCCTGGCCGAAGGGCACCTGGGCGAAGCCGCGCAAACCGCGCTGCCGCGCGCCTTGGGCAAGCCCAGCCTGTCGGCCTATGTCTGGTCCTTTGCCGCCGCCCCCTCGGGGCCCCTGGCGCAGGACCTGATCCACCACAACCTGTTCTTCACCGCCGACCCGCAGGCCGAATTCGGCCCGATCGGCCGGGGGCGGATGCCCGAAAGCCCCACGCTCTACCTGAACGCCCAGGACCGCGCGCTCGACCCGCCGCCCCCGCTCGAACGCTTCCAGATCATCCTGAACGGCCCGGCCGACGCGGCCAGCCCGCCCGACGAGGACCAGACATGTCACACCCGGACTTTCCCGCCCCTGGCCCGCATGGGGCTGACCTTCGCGCCGGACCCGGACGGGCTGACGCGGCCCTCGGACCTCGCCTTGCGCTTTGCGGGCTCGAAAGGGGCGATCTACGGCCCCTCGCCCGAAGGGGTGCTGGCGACCTTCCGGCGCCCGGTGGCGCGTACGGGGTTGCCGGGGCTCTATCTTGCGGGGGGCGCAGTGCATCCGGGGGCGGGGGTGCCGATGGCGCTTCTCTCCGCCCGGCAAGCCGCGCAACAGGCGCTCATGGACCTGACTTCAGCCACCCCGTCGCCCCGGACGGCTATGCCTGGTGGTATGTCGACGGCATTTCCGAAGACGGGACCAAGGCCGTCTCGCTGATCGCCTTCATCGGCTCGGTCTTCTCGCCCTGGTATCGGTGGTCCGGCCGCCGCGAGCCCCAGAACCACTGCTGCCTGAACGTGGTGACCACCGGCCGCAACGGCCGCTTCACCATGACCGACCGGGGTCGCGCGGCCCTCCTCCAGTCGCCCGACCGGCTGCAGATCGGCCCCTCGTCTGTCACCTGGACCGGCACCGAACTGGTGATCGAGGTCGATGAATGGGGCGCGCCGCCGATGGTCACGCCCGTCCGGGGCCGCGTTGTCCTGACCCCGCGCGCGGTCACGCAGACCGAGGTCTGGCTCACCCCCGACGGCGCGCATCTCTGGCGGCCCTTCGCCCCCATCGCCGACATCGAGGTCAACCTGACCCAGGGCCACGGCTGGCGCGGGCACGGCTATTTCGACGCCAACTTCGGCAGCCGCGCGCTGGAGGCCGATTTCAGCTTCTGGACCTGGGGCCGCTATCCGTTGCGGGACCGCGCCCTTTGCATCTATGACGCCGAGCTGCGCGACGGGCGGCACTTCGACCTTGCGGTCGAGATCACCCCCGATGGAGATGTCCGCGAAACCACGGCCCCCCCGCGCACCCGTTTTGTCCGCAACCCCTGGGCCCTCCGCCGCGAGACGCGCGCCGACCCCGGGACGACACCGCGCCCGCGCCTGTCGCTTCTGGAAGCCCCGTTCTACTCTCGCGCCCTGGTGGAAACCCGGATCGACGGCGAAACCACCGTGGGGATGCACGAGGCGCTGGACCTCGCCCGCTTCCGCTCACCGCTTCTGAAACCGATGCTGGCCCTGCGCGTTCCCCGCCGGGCGCGCTGGCCTTAGGCTGAGGTCGCGCGGGGCTCGCCCGGGTTCAGCGTCATCACCGACCAGTTCAGCGCCGCCGCGACCGAGACCCATGCCAGATAGGGCAGGAACAAAAGGCCCGCGACCCAGTCCACACGCCAGAAGGCGATCAGCGTCGCGGCAACGGCAAGCCACAAAAGCGCCAGCACCACCATCCCGGCCCGCATCCGCTTCAGCCCGAAGAAGACCGGCGTCCACAGTGTGTTCAGCCCGATCTGCACGGCGTAAAGCGCAAGCGCAGCGCCGACTGCCGCATCCGCCCCCGCCTGCCGCGCCACCCGTTCCCCGGCCAGCGACATGAAGATGTAAAGCGTGGTCCAAGCGACCGGGAACAGCCAGTCGGGCGGGGTCCAGCCGGGCTTGCGCAAGCCACGATACCATTCGCCCGGCGAAAACATGGCACCCGTGGCCGCTGCGGGGCCGCAGGTCAGAAGGAAGATGAGGAAGACCCAGGGATCCATGACGCCGATCCATACAGGATGCGCCGGAAAAGGCCAGCCCCTGACGCCAGGATCCGCGTCAGCCCGCCGCGCCGCGCCGATCCCGCGCCTCCAGCTGCGCAAGGATCGCCAGCAACGTCTCAGACCGCTGCGGCCGGGCGGACCGCTGCCCCGCCGCCTCGATCAGGAAGGCCACCTCCGGCACCGGACGCGCGTGCAGCTGGGCGGGTCGCGGCAGGACATGGGTCAGCGCCGACCCTGCCAGCGCCCGCCCCATCAGCACGAGCTTCTGCCCCCGGCTGGTCCGTGCGCGCCGGGTCACGCTGTCGTGCCCCTGCCGGGCGACCTCGCTGCCGATCGCGGCATAGATGTGCCGCGCCGCCGCGATTCCCATCCGGCAATCCGGCGGCAGACTGAACACCCCGGCGCCCGAGCGCAGGTAGAGCTCGTCCGCCGCTGCCAGAAGCCGCGCCGTCACCCGGCCGAGGGCGGGCGAGTGGCGCGGGTCGGCCAGCAATGCGCCCGCGTTGATCCCCGCCTCCTCCAGCCAGTCCAAGGGCAGGAACAGCCGTCCCGCCCGCGCATCCTCGCCGACATCCCGCGCGATGTTGGTCAACTGCATCGCCAGCCCCAGGTCCGCCGCCCGCGCCAGCGCGTCCGGGTCGCGCACCCGCATCAGGACGCACATCATCACGCCCACCGCCGACGCGACGCGGGCACCGTAGGCATACAGGTCCGCCAGCGTCCGATACCGCCGCCCCATCGCGTCCCAGGCGAGCCCTTCCAGCAAGGCATCCGGCAAGGCGCGGGGCAGGTCGAACCCGGCAATCACCGCCGCAAAGGCTCGATCCGACGGGCGCGCCTCGGGCCTGCCGGCATAGATCAGGTCCAGCCGTTCGCGCAGCCGCAGGACCGCTGCCGTCTTGTCCTGCACCTCGTCCACATCATCATCCGCGACGCGGCAAAAGGCGTAAAGCGCCAGCGCCGGATCGCGCACCCGGGCAGGCAACAGCCGCGAGGCGGCATGGAATGACAGGCTTCCCGTGCGGATCATCGCCTTGCAGGCGGTCAGGTCGTCCGGTGCGATCATTCCGCAGCCATCCCCAGGGCGGTCGCGTCGCGGCCGGGCGCATCCGGGACCAATGCGGCCAGCACTTCCGCCGTCCCGATCACTCCGGGCACGCCCGCCCCCGGATGCGTCCCGGCACCCGTGAGATACAACCCCGGCAGCTCCTCCGACACGTTGTGCGGCCGGAACCAGGCCGACTGGAAGATGCGCGGCTCCAGCGAAAAGCCCGCGCCATGCGGCGAAAGATAGCGGTCGCGGAAGGTTTCGGGCGTGAAGACAAGGCTTTCGGTCACGCAGGCAGACAGCCCCGGCAACAGCCGCTCTTCCAGCACTTTCAGCATCTTCTGCCGATAGGGTTCCGCCATCGCCTGCCAGTCCACCGGGGCCTTGTGCCCCAGATGCGGCACCGGCGACAGGACATAGAACGTGTCATCCCCCTCCGGCGCGACCGAGGGATCGGTGACCGAGGGCCGGTGGACATAAAGGCTCATGTCCTCGGACAGCGTGCCGGTCTGGAAGATCTCGCGGATATGCTCGCGGTAGCGGGGCCCGACGACGATCGTATGGTGTCCGGCCCCCGGCCACCTGCCCCTGGTGCCCTTGGTCCCGAAATACCAGACGAACAACCCCATCGACCAGCGCGACCGCATCAGCCTGGACGCGGTCCAGCGCCGGACCGGCTGGTGGCGCAAAAGCCGTGTGTAGGTCGTGCCCGGATCGGCATTCGACACCACGACCTCGGCGGGCAGGACGCGTCCGTCCGCCAGCCGCACCCCCGAGGCGCGGCCCCCGGCAGCCAGCACCTCGTCAACTTCGGCATCCTGCACGACGCGACCGCCCTGGTCCGTGACCACCCGCACCATCGCATCGGCGATCGCCTGCACCCCGCCCATCGCATAGTGGACGCCGAAAGCCCGCTCCAGATGGCTGACCAGCGCATACATCGAGGTGACATGGAACGGATCGCCCCCGATGAACAGAGGATGGAACGACAAAGCAAAGCGCAGGCGCGGGTCACGCACCCGACCGGCGGCATGGGCGTGGACCGACCGGTCCGCGCGCAGCCAGGCGAACCTCGGCAGCACCTTGAACAGATCCCGAAGCCGGTGCATGGACCGCTTGCCAAGATCCTCATAACCGAACCAGTAGCGCGTCTCGGCATCGGCCAGGAACCTGCGATACCCCGCGAGGTCGCGCGGCGACAGGCGCGACACCTCGGCCTCCATCGCCGCATCACCCTGCCGCGCGGCAAAGCTTGATCCGTCCGCCCACAGGATCCTGTAGAACGGATCCATCGGCACCAGCGTCACATCCCGGTCGAAATCCCGCCCGCAGGCCGCCCACAGGTCGCGCAGTCCCTGCGGCACCGTCACGATGGTCGGCCCCAGATCGAACCGATGCCCGCCTTGGCGGATCGAGGACCCCCGCCCCCCCGGCCGGTCCAGCCGGTCGACCACCGTCACCTGCCAGCCCTTGGCCCCCAGCCGCATCGCCGCAGCCAGGCCCCCCAGCCCCGCACCGATCACCACCGCGCGGCCCTTCCCGTCCAGTGCAAGGGGCAAGGCTTCGATCGGACCGGGGCGCAACGCTTGTGTCATTCCGCCAGTCTATAGTGTCCAGTCTGATTTACAACTTTGCTTTTTGATCCGCTTATTGCGCGTGAATTTGGTTTTTCTGCTGCAAGATTGTGTGTAACGTCATCCTGACACAGAGGCCTGGAGGATCGACTCATTTCCGTAGCCACGCTCAGCCTCTTCCGCTTTCCGACACCTGCCGGCCGGCTCTGGGTGATCGGGCAGATGGCCATGGCGCGGGCGCGCCACCTCTGGGTCGACTCGGCACGATTCGTGAAACTCTGCGGCTCGGGGACGGGAGAGGGCTTCACGCCGCGTCCCAACTGGTCGGTCTGGGCGATCTTCGCGGTCTGGCCGGACGAGGCGCAGGCGCGCGACCACATCGCCCGGCACCGGGTCATCACCCGCTGGCGTGCCCGGGCTGCCGAAGACTGGACCGTCTTCCTCGCCCCGTTTTCGGCCCGCGGCAGCTGGGCCGGCGTCAACCCGCTTGCCGATCTTGCCGACCCGCAGGCCTGCGGCGGCCCCATTGCCGCCCTGACCCGTGCCACGGTCCGTCCGCAGCATGCGCGGGCCTTCTGGAAGCGCGTCCCAGACATCTCGTCGCGCATCGGCACCGACCCCAATGTCCTCTTCAAGATCGGCATCGGCGAGGTCCCGCTTCTTCACCAGGTCACCTTCTCGATCTGGCCCGACGCCGCCCGCATGGCCGAATTCGCCCGCCACATGGGCCCCCACGCCGCCGCGATGCAGGCCGCCCGCGACAACGGCTGGTTCGCGGAAGAATTCTACGCCCGCTTCCACGTCCTTGGCACCCAAGGCCGATGGAGCGGCAGCGACCCCCTTCACGGGGTCCGGGATACAGAAAGGCACGCCGCATGACCGCGCTTCATCGCAGCAAGGCCCACGTTCAGGCCGCCAGCGGCCCGAAACCGCCCTTCCCCTTCACCGCCATTGTCGGCCAGGACGACATGCGGCTTGCGATGACCCTCACCGCCATCGACCCGATGATCGGCGGCGTCCTCGTCTTCGGCGACCGGGGCACCGGCAAGTCCACCGCCGTCCGGGGCCTCGCCGCCCTGCTGCCGCCGATCCGCGCCGTGGCATCCTGTCCGGTGAACAGCGCCGACCCCGCGCAATGCCCGCCATGGGCCGACATCCCCGACCCCACAGTCATCGACAAACCCACCCCCGTCGTCGACCTGCCCCTCGGCGTCTCCGAGGACCGCGTGACCGGCGCGCTCGACGTCGAACGCGCCATTGCCCAAGGGGTGAAAGCCTTCGAGCCCGGCCTTCTTGCCCGTGCCAACCGGGGCTATCTCTACATCGACGAGGTCAACCTCCTCGAAGACCACATCGTCGACCTCCTCCTCGACGTGGCCCAGTCCGGCGAGAACGTTGTCGAACGCGACGGCCTTTCCATCCGCCACCCCGCCCGCTTCGTCCTGGTGGGCAGTGGCAACCCCGAGGAAGGCGACCTTCGCCCCCAGCTCCTCGACCGCTTCGGCCTGTCGGTCGAGGTCCGCTCTCCCCGCGACATCGCCACCCGCGTCGAGGTCGTCCTCCGGCGCGAGGCCTATGAGGCCGACCCCTACGCCTTCGCCGCCAGCTGGGGCCAGGCCGAATCCGACCTGCGCAGCACCATCCTGGCCGCCCGCGCCGCCCTGCCCAAGGTCCAGACCCCGCGCGCAGCCCTCGAAGACTGCGCCGCCCTCTGCATCGCGCTTGGCTCCGACGGCGTGCGCGGCGAGTTGACCCTCCTCCGCGCCGCCCGCGCGCTTGCCGCCAGCGAAGCCGCACGATCCGTCACCCGCGCCCATCTCCGCCGCATCGCTGCCATGTCCCTCGGCCACCGTCTCCGCCGCGATCCCCTGGACGAGGCTGGCGCTTCCGACCGCGTCGCCCGCACCGTCTCCGAGACCCTCACCTGATGGACCCCTGGGCGCGCCTTTCTCTCGCGCTGCGCATCCTCGCCGTCGACCCGGTGGGCATGGGTGGCCTCTGGCTCCGCTCCCGCGCCGGTCCCGTCCGCGACATCGCCAGCACGGCCATTGCACAAACCCCCTTCGACCGCCCCCAGCGCCGCCTCTCCGCCAGCATCGACGACCTCGCCCTGGTGGGAGGCCCCGACCCCGTCGCCACCCTCGCCGCTGGCCGCCCCGTCCACCGGCCGGGACTCCTTGCGAGCCCCGCCGTCCTAATCCTCCCGATGGCCGAATCCGCCGCCCACTCCCTCACCGCCCGTCTCGCGCAGGCCCTCGACCGCGGCCACCACGCCCTCATCGCCCTCGACGAGGCTGCCGAAGACGGCGAAGGCCTCCCGAGCGCCCTCTCCGACCGCCTCGGCCTGTTCCTGAGCCTCGAAGGCGAACGCGCCCCGCGCCTCCTCCCCAAACCCATCGGCCGCCGCACCCTCGCCAAAGCCCGCGCCCTCTACCCCCTCGTCACCGTCCCGCCAGACCTGACCGAGGCCCTCGCCCACCTCGCCGCGCGCCTTGGCATCGCCTCGCCCCGCGCCCTCCTGACCACCCGCCGCGCCTCCCGCGCCATCGCCGCCCTCGACGGACGCACAGAAGTCACCGAGACCGACCTGATCCAGGCCGCCGAGCTTGGCCTCGCCCACCGTGCCCTGCCGGAGACCGAAGCCCGACCCGACGAACCGCCCGAGCAGCCCGACCAGCCGGACCAGCAGCCCGAGGAACAAGACCTGCAATCCCTCGCCGACCTCCTGATCGAAGCCGCGCAGGCCGCGCTTCCCCCCGACATTCTGGCGAAACTCCAGTCCGACCGCGCCAACCGCGCCGCGCGGGGCGCTTCCGGCACCGGATCGGCCAAATCCGGCAACCGCCGGGGCCGCCCGCTGCCGTCAAGACCCGGTCGCCCCGACGGCCAATCCCGCATCGACCTCGTCGCTACCCTTAGACAAGCCGCCCCCTGGCAGGTCCTGCGGAAACGCCAAGATACCCACGACCGCGCGCTGATCGTCCACCGCTCCGACCTCCGCCTGAAACGCTTCAGGCAGGTCTCCGACCGCGTCCTGATCTTCGTCGTCGACGCCTCCGGCTCCTCCGCGATGGCCCGCCTCGGCGAAGCCAAGGGCGCGGTGGAACTCATGCTCGCGCAAGCCTACAGCCGCCGCGACCACGTCGCCCTCGTCGTCCTGCGCGGCGCAAAGGCCGAGCTGATCCTTCCCCCCACCCGCAGCCTGACCACCACAAAGGCCCGCCTCCGCGGCCTTCCGGGAGGCGGCGGCACGCCCCTGGCCTCGGGCCTGGCCACAGCCCTCGACACCGCGCTGCGCGCCCGCAGGCATGGCATGACCCCCAGCCTCGCCCTCCTCACCGACGGACGGGCGAACATAGCCCTCAACGGCCAACCCGACCGCGTCCAGGCGCAAGAAGACGCCCACCGGATCGCCACCGCCATTCGCGCCGCCGGGATCGCCGCCGTCACGCTGGACGTCGCGAACCGCCCGCAACCGGCGCTGGCCGATCTGGCGCAAACCATGCATAGCCGCTATGTTCCGCTTCCTCGGGCCGACGCCCGGGCGATTGCTGCAACCCTGGCCTGAGATGACCCCCGCCGCCCTGCCCAACGACTGGCCCTTCAAGGCCCAATCCAGCCTCGTCTCCACCGGTCGCCAGCGGTTCTGGGTGACAGACACCGGCCCGAAAGACGCCCCCGCTCTCCTCCTCCTCCACGGGACCGGAGCGTCAGGCCACAGCTTCGCCCGCACCCTCCCCGGCCTGTCGCAAACCTACCGGGTCATCACCCCCGACCTCCCCGGCCACGGCTGCTCCCCCGGCTTCGCAGGTCGCCTGAACCTCGACGCGATGGCGCAGGATCTCTGGACCCTTCTCGACACCCTGCAAATCCGGCCGCAAGCCATCATCGGCCACTCCGCCGGGGCCGCCATCGGCCTGCGCATGGCCGAGCTGCGCCCCGTCCCCCAGATCATCGGCCTCAACGCCGCCCTGGGGGAATTCGACGGCGCCGCCGCCTTCCTCTTCCCGATTCTCGCCAGGGGCCTCGCCACCCTGCCTTTCGCGGCCTCCGCCATCACCGCCTTCTTCGGCCGCCCCGGCACGGTGGAGCGGATCCTGACCGGCACCGGCTCGCCGCTCGACCCGACAGGCCGCGCGCAATACCTTAGGCTCGTCCGCGACCCCGATCATGTGACCGGGGCGCTCGGAATGATGGCCGACTGGCGGCTGCAGGGGCTGTTGAACCGCCTGCCCCAGACGCAAACCCAAGTCACCCTGATCGCATCGGAAGGCGACCGGGCTGTGCCCGCGCAGGTCTCCATCGACGCGGCCAACCGCATTCCGGGCGCAAGGCTGCACCTGCTGCCGAAACGCGGCCACCTTGCGCATGAAGAAGCCGAGGACGGGCTGTCGGCACTGATCCTGAATGCGCTTATGCCGGATCTACGAACCACGGCCCCGCCCCGGACTTGATCCGGGGCCTCAGGTGTCCACTGGAGGCCCCGGATCAAGTCCGGGGCGGGGTCAATTCAGACCGAACCGGCGATCTCCGAACTCCGGAAGATCATCGCTGCGTGCCTGTCCAGATAGATCCGCAGCCAGGGGGTGAACGCCACGGGCTTCGCGGCAATCTCGGACCGCAAGGCGTCAAGCGACACCCAACGCACCGCCGCCACCTCGGCGGGGTCAAGCTCCAGGTCCAAAGGCCAGCCAGCCTCGCCGACAAAGACCTCGACCAGCTCATGTTCGGTCAGCATCTCGCCCTTGCCCGGCACCTCGGCGCGGTATTCGACCTGCCCGACATGGCGCAGATCAAGGCCGGTGATCCCCACCTCCTCACCCAGCCGCCGCACTGCACAGTCAGCCGGGGGCTCCCCCCAGTTCGGATGCGTGCAGCAGGTGTTCGCCCAAAGCCCCGGCGTATGATACTTCCCCGCCGCCCGCTGCTGGATCAGGATCTCCTGCCCGCGCAGCACGAAGACCGACACCGCCGGATGCCGCAGCCCCTGCCGGTGCACCGCCAGCTTGCCAAGCGGGCGCAAGGTCCCGTCAGCACCCCAAGCCGGAATCGGCAGGTCAATCGGCTCCATCACGACCATTTCGGGCTGACGACCCCCATCAGATGCATCACGTTCTTCACCCCGATCTTCAGATGGGCCAGGGGGCGCGCCGCAACAAGCCTCTTGTTCATGTAGGCCTCGAAGGTCAGGCGCTGCACGTCGAGGTCGTGGCACAGACTCACGAACCGCTCGCGCCGGTCGTCGCTGCGATAATACGCGTTCTGCATCGACCGCAAGACCTTGAAGACCGTGCCATGCTCCTTCAGGAACAGCTTCCGCGCCAGCTTCAACTCACTGGCCTTGCCCGACCGCAGGAAGGCCTGAGCCGCCGTCGCCGCCGCCCGCCCCCCCGCCATCGCATAGAAGATGCCCTCGCCGGAGGACGGTGCCACAACCCCCGCCGCGTCCCCCGCCAGCACCACATCCCGGCCATTGTCCCAACGGTCGAGCGGCTTCAGCGGGATCGGCGCCCCCTCGCGCCGGATTGTCTCGCAGTCGGTCAGCCCCGCCATCGCCCGCAGGTCCGCCGTGGCCTTCTTCAGGTCCACCGCGCCGTCCTCGGTCCCCATCCCGACACTGGCCTTGTCGCCGTGCGGGAACACCCAGCCGTAGAAGTCCGGGCTGATCTGCCCGTCATAGATCACGTCGCAGCGCACCGGGTCATACCCGGCATTGGCCGCCGGGGCCTTGATGATCTCGTGATAGGCAATGACATAGGGGATGCTGTCGCCCCCCGGCACCTCGGCCCGAGCCACCCCCGACTTCGCCCCGTCCGCCCCGATCACCACGCGGGTCAAGGCCCGCTGCTCCTGCCCCGAGGCCTTCTCGCGCCAGACGACATGCGTCCCCGCTGCGTCCCGCTCCACCCGCAGGAAGGTGCCGGTCAGGCGTTCCGCCCCGACCATCCGCGCCCGGTCGCGCAGAAATTCGTCGAAATCCTCGCGGTCGACCATCCCGACATAGCCGCCCTCGATATGGATATCGACCGCCCGCCCGGTGGGCGAGATCATCCGCGCCGTCCTGATCTTCGCCACCACCAGATGGTCGGGAATGTCGAAATCCTTGATCAGCCGCGGCGGGATCGCCCCGCCGCAGGGCTTGATCCGGCCATCCCGATCCAGCAGTGCCACGCGATACCCTGCCCGCGCCAGATCCTCGGCTGCGGTCGCGCCCGACGGCCCGCCGCCCACCACGAATGCGTCATACATGCTCATTCCCCCGGTATGGCCAGACCCGACGGAATCCGTCGGTCCGGAATGGTCTGCAAGACCCGCAGCGCGATCGCCGCCGCGATCACGAAAAGCCCCGCCTCGAAGGCGAAGGTCAGCCCGAAGGCCGTGGCGTCCGGCAGCACCGTGCGGCCCAGATCGACCAGCACGGCGCCCGTCAGCCCGCCGAATCCGGCCGCAACGGCCTGCGCCGCCCCCCAAAGGCCCATCCGCGTGCCCTCGCGCGCGCCACGCCCCTCACCGGCCAGCGCCATCATGCTGCCGATGGCGGCGACAGCGAACATGCCGTTGAAGAAGCCCAACGCCACGACCGCCGGGACCAACAGCTGCAACCCCGCCTGCCCGACCGCGATGATCGCCGCCAAAGCCGCCGCCGACCCCAGACATCCAGCCGAAACCCAGACCCGAAGACTACCGATCCGGAACCCGGTCGCCAGCACGCCAACCAGCGCCATGCCGACGAAAACTCCGCCGTTCTGCGCGCCCGACAGGCTTGTCGACTGCCCCGGCGTGTAGCCGAAGACCAGCCCCGCATAGGGCTCCAGAATCAGCTCCTGCATGAAATAGGCGACCATCGACAGGAAGACGAACAGCGTGAAGGCCCTCGTCCGCCGTTCGCCCCAGATTTCCGCGATGCCCTGCCGGAACGGCATCGGCGCAGGCTCGCGTTCGGCGACCACCCGCCCCTCGATGCCGTGGCTCGCCAGCACTGTCAGCACCAGCGCGCCCAGCGAGACGGTCGCGACCACCGCCATCAACCTGAAGGGCGAATAGGGGTCCAGAAACTGCCCCGATACGCCCGCCGTGACCGCGATCCCGAGGATCATCAGCAGCCAGGTGATCGTTGCCGCCGCCGCCCGCCGCCGTGGCGCGGTCGCTGTCGCCAACAGCGCCAGCAGCGAGGTGCCCGAAGCCCCCACCCCGACCCCGATCAGCGCATAGGCCACAACCGACAGCAGCAGTCCGGCCACCCTGGCCCCCGGGATCGCCAGCACCGCCAGCGCCGCCAGCACCGCCCCCGCCGCCAGCACCGCCATCCCGCCGATCACGAACCGCGTCCGGTTGCCCCGCGTGTCGGACCGGAAGCCCCAGGTCGGCCGCGTGATCTGGATGCCGTAGTGCAGCCCCACCAGAAGCCCCGGCACCAGCGCCGGCAGCGCCAGTTCCACCACCATCACCCGGTTCAGGGTCGAGGTCATCAGGACCACGATCGCGCCAAGGCACAACTGCACCAGGCCAAGCCGGACGATCTGTATCCAGCTCAGGGTCATGCCAGCCCCCGGATCGCAAAAGCGGAAATCATCATGCCGGTGACGTAGAGAACCACGCCCGTCCCGTTGTACCAGGGCGCCTTGCCCTTCGGATCGCGGAACAGGACCCGCATCGCCGCGATCTGCGCGGCCAGCAGCGCCGCTACCGCCGCCGCGTGCCAGGGCTGCCCCCAGATCACCAGAAGCGCCACCACCAGAAACTGTGCCATGGCCATCACCGTGCAGGCGATCCTTGCCGCGACCTCCGGCCCCAGCACCACCGGCAAGGAGCGGACTCCGTGCTGCCGGTCACCCTCCAACGCCTTGAAATCATTGAGTGTCATGATTCCGTGCGCGCCAAAGGCATAAAGCCCCGCGATCACCAGATTCTCGAACCGCGGCGCGGTCCCCAACAGCACCGCCGCCCCGGTGAACCACGGCAGGCCCTCATAGGACAGCCCGACCAGCCCCGGCCCCCACCAGCCGGACCGTTTCAGGCGGATCGGTTCCGCCGAATAGGCCCAGGCCGCAATGACCCCGACCACCGTCGCGCCAAAGCCCCAGGGCCCCAGCATCCAGCCCACAACCAGCGACAGCACCGTCATCGCCAAAGCGATCCACAACCCCCAGCGCCCCGGGATCCGGCCCGAGGGGATCGGTCGGTCGGGTTCGTTGATCGCGTCCACATGCCGGTCGCACCAGTCGTTCGCCGCCTGGCTCATCCCGCAGACAATCGGCCCGGCAAGGATCATCCCCAGAACCACTGTCGTCCAGGTCGCGCCCAGGGGCACCCCGGACGACACCGCGCCGCACAGAAAAGCCCAGACCGGCGGGAACCAGGTGATCGGCTTGATCAGCCGCAGCATGGCACGGGGGTCAGGCCAGCCTTGCGCAGAGTGGGACAGAGTGGCGCTCATGTGTCAATTAAACCTGACACATCTGAGTCTGGCAAGTCTTACATTGCCCGGCACTCGCAGGCAGGACGCCGGTCAGGACCGGTCACTCGACTTCCTTGTTCAGGATGCCGAACTTGCGCAGCTTCACATACAGCGACTGGCGCGACAGGCTCAGAAGCTCGGCCGCCGCCGCCCGGTTGTTGCCCGACATCTCAAGCGCCGCCTCGATGCACATCTTCTCGATGATCTCGGTGGTCTCGTCGACGATCTCCCTCAGCGTCGAATATCCGACCAGCCGCATGACGTTGCGCAGACCCTCGTTGTCGGCCCCGGCGGCCGTGGGCCAGACGATGCTGTCCTTGACCACCGAATCCCGTGCGACAATCGCGACGAACGGCTTGCCGCGATCGTGGAACAGCGTCGCCGAAAGCTCGACCGACACCTCCCCCATGTAATCGGTGTTCAGCCGCGTCCGGTAATGCCGCAAGTGCCCCACGCGCTTGACGTTGTCGAGCAGCACCTTCAGATCCACCGCCCCACGCGACAGGAAATCCGAAAACGCCCTGTCCACCACGACCGACTGGCTGTGGCTGTCGGTCAGGTGCAGGAAGGCCTCGTTCGCGGCCTTGATCACCCCATTTCCATCCAGGAAAAGGATCGCATCGCCGCCTTTGTCGAACAGGCTCTGCAGCATCAGGGTGCGGTCGCCTTCCTGCGACTGGGCGATGTCGGACAATCCGATCCGGCACAGAAGCAGCCGGTCGCGGGCGGCGCGGAACATCTTGGCCGACAGTTTCACCCGTTGCGAGGTGCGCCGGACGTTCAGATCGAGCGGCCCGCCCGCGTCGCTCATGGCGTTACGCGCCAAGGACTCGATCAGCTCGCCCCGCCGCCGCCCATCGAATTCCTGCGCCAACGGGACGTTCAAGAGATCCCCCCGCGGCGCGCCAAGAAGCCGGGCCGCCGAACTGTTGAGGTCGACAATCCGCCCGGTGGTTTCCGACACGATCAGCAGCGGGAACGAGTTTTCCTCCATCAGCACCCGGTAGCGCGTCTCCAGCTCGCGCTGCGCCTCGTGGTCGCGCCCGATGGCCCGATGCGCCTGCACCAGCTGCTGCTGCACTTCCGCCATGGCCCGAAGATCACGGCCCATCATCAGCTGCCGGTCGGTGCCCGGCCAGCGGCGCAGCACATACCGCACCGGAAAATCATACTGCACCGGCCCGGAATGGTTCAGCTCCAGCGGTGGCCCGCCGTCCGGTTGCTCCAGCCGCTGGCTCAGCTTGGTCCAGCTTTCCTCGGCGAAAAGCGACTGCAGCGGCAGTCCCTCCCAGCCGACGGCCAGAGCGGCAAGTCCCGATTGCGGATTTGCGAGCACGGTCTCGACCAGCCGGTCCGGCCCGAAGACCAGGGTCAGGTCGGAAGCGTCTCCGACCAGGTCAAGCACCGTCTTCAGCGCCGCAGGTGCCAAGTCTGACACAATGCCACCCTCACGCTTCAACTCCATCCCCTTTCGCGACCGACTTCCGGCGCAGACTTACGGCCTTCCGGGCCGAGCGATCAAGCTCCCGGGCCGCCACGCAGGCACCATATTCCGCCAGCAGTGCAGAAACATCGCGCAACGCGCGGTCGGCCCCGGTTTCGGCCAGCAGTCTCTCGTCCGAGACCGGGATCGCGCCGCCGACGAAAATGCACAGGTCTCCGCGCGACAACAGCCGCAAGGTCCGCACCAGCCCCGCGCCCGAACCGAGCGCCGCCGTGCAGCCCAGCGACACCAGCGCCAGGTCGAACCGGTTCGATGCCATCACCTGCGTCAGCTCACTTGCCACGGGGGCAATCCGCGCAACGGCACTGAACCCCGCCGCGCGCAGATGCAAGGCCAGCACGAAAGCCCCCAGCGTATGCTGCTCGGCCTCGGCCACCAGGATCAGCGCCGAGGGCCCAAGAACCTTGGATGGATCGTCCAGAAGCTCATCCACCCGGCGCACCACGCCATGCAGCCGTTCGGTGCAGACCGTCACATCGACAAAGCTGATCTGGTCGGCCAGCCACCGCTCTCCCAGACAGCGCGCGGCCTCTGGCACATAGCGCAAGGCAACGGTCGTCGCATCCAGCCGCCGCGCGGCCATGGCGTCGACAAGCGCCACCGGGTCGAAGACCGCATCCGTCGAAATCGCCTGCATGAAGTGATCGAAATGCTCTTGCTTCACTGTCGCACTGTCTTGACCGCGCACCGACACCAAGTAGTTCAGCGCCTCCCGCGCAAGTCCGGCATGAGCCTCGAGGCAACATCCAGCTTCGGCATAGGGTATCCCAGTGTCACGCATCGGCGACGCTCCCGTGCGGTGGCGCGGATGCTGGGCCACGTTAGCACCGCCCTGCGGCGATGAGAAGCCTGCGACTCGCGTGCCTCATGACACCTCAATCCTGCCTTTCTGTCCAGAAAAATTGACACTGCAGGCAGCCGGGATCGCCGCGATCACAATAAAGTGCTGTTCTGGCGTGCTTTTCTTCCTGCTTTGCAACTTTCTTCGGCGCATCTGTCCCTGGAAATTCGGGCGGCGTCGTCGCAAAAAAGTGTAAATCTGCATTGACAGACAATGCCGCCTGACTACGATGAGTGTAAACGTGGCGAAGCTTGAGGCGTAAGGATGTCCACTGCAGCCTCCGATCCCCGGCCCGATCCGCTTTACACGCCCAGCCAGCGCGCGCGCCGGGACGCGACCGTCTGGACGACCGTCCAGGCCGTGCTTGCGCCCCTGCAGTTCCTTGTCTTCGCCATCTCGCTGGGCCTGGTCCTGCGCTATCTCTGGACCGGCGGCGGCTACACTGCCGCGACGGTCTCGATCCTCGCCAAGACCGCGATCCTCTACACGATCATGGTCACCGGCGCGATCTGGGAAAAGGTGGTCTTCGGCCAGTATCTCTTTGCGCCAGCCTTTTTCTGGGAGGACGTGGTCAGCTTCGTGGTGATCGCGCTTCATTCCGCCTATCTCTATGGCCTGATTGGCGAAACCCTGACCCCCGTTCAGCTCATGCTGGTCGCCCTGGCCGCCTATGCCACCTATGCGCTGAACGCCGCGCAGTTCCTGCTGAAGCTTCGCCGCGCCCGCATCGACGGCGGTGCCCGCGCCTCGCCGCACGGGGGGCACCCGGCATGAGCCTGGATACCTCCGTGAACGGCTGCCTCCACACCCCGGTCCTGCGGGAACGCGGCCAGCGTGAGGTGTTCTGCGGCCTGACCGGGATCATCTGGCTGCATCGCAAGATGCAGGACGCCTTCTTCCTCGTCGTCGGCAGCCGCACCTGCGCCCATCTGCTGCAATCCGCCGCCGGGGTGATGATCTTCGCCGAGCCACGATTCGGCACCGCGATTCTCGAAGAGAAGGACCTCGCCGGGCTCGCCGACGCCCATACCGAACTTGAACGCGAAGTCGAGCGCCTCCTTGCCCGCCGCCCCGACATCCGCCAGCTCTTCCTCGTCGGCTCCTGCCCGTCCGAGGTCATCAAACTTGACCTCTCGCGCACCGCCGAACGGCTGAACGCCCGCCACGGGCCGTCCGTCCGGGTCTACAACTACTCCGGTTCCGGCATCGAGACGACCTTCACCCAGGGCGAGGACGCCTGCCTTGCCGCGATGGTCCCCGGGCTTGAGGACACGCGGGACGCAAACCTCCTCGTCGTCGGCGCGCTCCCCGATGTGGTCGAGGACCAGTGCCTGTCGCTCCTCACCCGGATGGGCCTCAGGAATGTCAGCTTCCTGCCTTCGCGCCGTGCGTCCGACGCCCCGAAGGTCGGCGAGAACACCCGATTCATCCTGACCCAGCCCTTCCTGGCCGACACCGCCCACGCCCTCGAACGCCGGGGGGCCGAGCGGATCGTCGCCGCCTTCCCCTTCGGCGAGGAAGGCACCACCGACTGGCTCCGCGCCGTCGCCAAGACCCACGGCGTCACGTTGGAAACCTTCGAGGCCGTCACCGCCCCCCCCCGCGCCCGGGCCCGCAAGGCCGTCGCCGCCCATGCCGAAACCCTGCGCGGCAAGACGCTGTTCCTGTTCCCCGACAGCCAGCTGGAGATCCCCCTCGCGCGCTTCCTCGCCCGCGAATGCGGCATGCTCCCGGTCGAGGTCGGCACCCCCTACCTGCACCGCGGGTTGATGGAACCCGAGCTTGCCCTCCTGCCGCAGACCGTCCTTTCCGAAGGCCAGGACGTCGACCTGCAACTTGACCGCCACGCCGCATTGAAGCCCGACCTCACCGTCTGCGGCCTCGGCCTCGCGAACCCGCTGGAGGCCGCCGGCCACGCCACCAAATGGGCGATCGAGCTCGTCTTCACTCCGGTCCATTTCTACGAACAGGCCGGCGACCTTGCCGGCCTCTTCTCCCGCCCCCTCCGCCGCCGGGCGCTTCTGGAAGGGGCAAAAGCATGAAGCTCACCCTCTGGACCTATGAAGGCCCACCGCATGTCGGCGCGATGCGCGTTGCGACGGCCATGAAGGACGTCCACTACGTCCTCCACGCGCCCCAGGGCGACACCTATGCTGACCTTCTGTTTACAATGATCGAACGGCGGAACCACCGCCCGCCCGTCACTTTCACCACCTTCCAGGCCTCCGACCTCGGCGCCGACACCGCCACCCTGTTCAAGCGCGCCGCCCAAGGCGCCTATGACCGGTTCAAGCCGCAAGCGATGATCGTCGGTGCCTCCTGCACCGCCGAACTGATCCAGGACGACCCCGGCGGCCTCGCCGCGACCTTGGGCCTGCCCTGCCCCGTGGTCCCGCTGGACCTGCCCAGCTACTCCCGCAAGGAAAACTTCGGCGCGGACGAGACCTTCCTCGCCCTGACCCGCGCCCTTGCCCAACCCTGCGAGCGCACCGCGCAAGTTTCCTGCAACATCCTCGGCGCGACCGCCCTCGGCTTCCGCCACCGCGACGACGTCACGGAAATCGCCAACCTCCTTCGCCAGATGGGCATCGCCGTGAACGTCGCCGCCCCGCTGGACGCCACGCCGGAAGACCTGAAACGCCTCCCCGCCGCGCATTTCAACGTCCTTCTCTACCCGGAAACCGGCGAAGGCGCGGCCCGCTGGCTGGAGAAGACCCACGCGCAAGCATGGACGAAAACCATCCCCATCGGCGCGCAGGCCACCCGAGACTTCATCGCCGAAGTCGCCGCCCTCACCGGCCTCTCGCCGAAAGTCGACGAATCGAACCTCCGCCAGCCCTGGTGGGCGGCTTCCGTGGACTCGACCTACCTCACCAACAAGCGCGTCTTCATCTTCGGCGACGCCACCCACGCCATGGCCGCCGCCCGCGTCGCCCGCGACGAAATCGGCTTCGAGGTCGTGGGCCTCGGCTGCTACAACCGCGAATTCGCAAGGCCCATGCGCGCCTGCGCCAAGGACTACGGGCTGGAGGCGCTGATCTCCGACGACTACCTCGACGTCGAAGCCGCCATCATCGCCGCCGCGCCCGAGCTTATCCTCGGCACGCAGATGGAACGCCACATAGCCAAGCGCCTCGGTATCGCCTGCGCCGTGATCTCGGCCCCGGTCCACGTCCAGGACTTCCCCGCCCGCTACTCGCCGCAGATGGGGTTTGAAGGCGCAAACGTCCTCTTCGACACCTGGGTCCACCCTCTCGTCATGGGGCTTGAGGAACACCTCCTCACCATGTTCCGCGAGGATTTCGAGTTCCACGACGCTGCAGGCCCCAGCCACCACGGCGGCAAGGCCACGCCCGCGCCCGCCCCGATCCTTGAGCCCACCGCCGACGCCGCCACCCAGATGATCGAGGCCGCCCAGGCCCTCGCCGACGCCCTCCACTGGCTCCCCGACGCGGAACGCGAGCTGAAGAAGATCCCCTTCTTCGTCCGCGCCAAGGCCCGCCGCAACACCGAGAAATACGCCGCTGAAAAGGGTGTCACCCGGATCAGCATCGAGACCCTCTATGAGGCAAAGGCCCATTATGCGCGATGACCGCTACACATCGCACGAACTCCAGACCGCCCCGGCGGACCTTTACCGCTTCGTCATCGTCACCCTCGACGCCCATGCCGCAGGCCCCGCCCAGCGGGTTGCCGGACGGCTGGCGAAAGACTTCCCCGGCCTCACCATCTCCGTCCACGCCGCCGCCGAATGGGCCGAAAACCCCGCCGCCCTCGCCCGCGCCAGGCGGGACGTGGCGCAGGCCGACATCATCGTCGCGAACCTGATCTTCCTGGAAGAGCATCTGACACAAATCCTCCCCGACATGCAGGCCCGCCGAGACCAGCTTGACGCCTGCGTCGGCATCATCTCCGACCCCCAGATCGTGAAACTCACGAAAATGGGCGACCTCGACATGTCGCTGCCTGCCTCGGGCGCGATGGCGTTCCTCAAGAAGCTGCGCGGCGCGAAATCCCCCTCTGGCTCCTCGGGCGAAAAGCAGATGGCGATGCTGCGCCGCCTGCCGAAGATCCTCCGCTTCATCCCCGGCAAGGCCCAGGACATGCGCGCCTGGTTCCTGTCGATGCAGTACTGGCTGGGCGGCTCTGACGACAACATCGAAAGCATGGTCCGCTTCCTCGTCAGCCGCTATGCCCCGAACCGCGACTGGAACAAGGTCAAGGCCGCCCTTCCCGTCGACTACCCCGATGTCGGCCTTTACCACCCCGACGTCCCCGCCCGCGTCTTCACCGACGCCTCCCTTCTTCCACGTCCCGATGGCACCACCGCCACCGTCGGCCTTCTGATGCTGCGCTCCTACATCCTCGCCTCGGACACCGCGCATTACGACGCCGTGATCCGCGCGTTTGAATCCCGCGGCATCGCTTGCGTCCCCGCCTTCGCCGCAGGCCTTGACGGCCGCCCCGCCATCGACGCCTTCATGTCGGCGAACCAGATTGACACCCTCGTCTCCCTCACCGGCTTCTCCCTCGTCGGCGGCCCCGCCTACAACGACAGCCCCGCCGCCGTCGCCACGCTTAAAGCCCTGGACGTGCCTTACGTCGCCGCGCACCCCCTGGAATTCCAGACCCTCGGCCAGTGGGCGACCACCGACGGCGGCCTTGGCCCGGTGGAAACCACCATGCTGGTCGCCCTGCCCGAGATCGACGGCGCGACCAACCCCACCGTCTTCGCCGGCCGCCACGACGCCGGCGGCTGCCAGGGCTGCGCCAAGAATTGCCAAGCCCCCGAGGACCACGCCTCCCGCGTCATGGCACCCTGCCCGGAACGCATCGAGGCGCTGGCTGAAAAGGTCTTTCGCCTGTCGACCCTCCGCCGGTCAGAAACCGCCAAACGCAAGGTCGCCATCGTCCTCTACGGCTTCCCGCCGAACGCCGGAGCGGTCGGCACCGCCGCCTACCTTGGCGTCTTCGAAAGCCTGCTGAACACCCTTCAAGCGATGAAGGCCGACGGCTACGACGTCACCCCGCCGGCCTCGGTCGACGCCCTTCGCGCCGCCGTCCTGCAAGGCAACGCCGCCGCCTTCGGCCAGCCCGCCAACGTCGCCGCCCGTATTCCCGCCTCGGAACTCGTCCGCCGCTCCCGCTGGCTGTCGGAAACCGAGAAAGTCTGGGGCCCCGCCCCAGGCCGCGCGCAATCGAATGGCGCGGAAGTGTTCGTCCTCGGCAAGCAGTTCGGCAACGTCTTCGTCGGCATCCAGCCCGTCTTCGGCACCGAAGGCGACCCGATGCGCCTCTTGTTCGAGAAAGGCTTCGCCCCGACCCATGCCTTCATGGCCTTCTACGACTGGATGAAAAAAGATTTCGGGGCCGACGTCCTCCTTCATTTCGGGATGCACGGCGCGCTGGAATTCATGCCCGGCAAACAGGCTGGCCTTGGCGGCAAATGCTGGCCCGACCGCCTGATCGCCAACCTGCCCAACGTCTACCTCTACGCCGCCAACAACCCGTCCGAGGCGACCCTGGCCAAGCGCCGGTCGAACGCCGTCACCGTCACCCACCTGACCCCGCCCCTGGCCCAATCCGGCCTCTACAAGGGCCTGGTGGACCTGAAAGACAGCCTCACCCGCTTCCGCGCCCTGTCGCCCGACGCCCCCGGCCGCGAAGACCTCGCCCTTCTCGTCGCCGCACAGGCCCGCGCCGTGGACATGGACCCGTCCAACCCCGACGCGCTCTGGCTGAAGCTCCTTGAAACCGAAGGCGCCCTGATCACTGACGGTCTCCACGTCCTTGGCCGCCCGATGACCGACACCCAGCGCGCCGAATACCTGGCCCTGATGCCCGACGACCCGGACGCCCGTGCCGCCGCAGCCGAACACCTGCAACAGGACACCGAA
>NCDY01000014.1 GCA_002280405.1 Rhodobacterales bacterium 32-66-9
TGCCCTGCCGGGCATGGTTGCGGCGTTCATCCTGAGCCTCGTGCTGACCTGGAACGAGTATTTCTTCGCCGCGCTCCTGACCTCGACCTATGCCAACACCCTGCCGGTGATGGTCGCCAGCCAGACCGGGTCGCAGGGGATCAGCTGGTGGTCGATGGCGGCCCTGTCGACGGCGGCAATCCTGCCCCTGATCGTGATCGGGGTCGCTCTGGAACGGTTCATCATCAAGGGGATGGCGGCGGGGGCGGTGAAGTGAGGGGGGCAGTATTGCCCACCCTACGCAGAGGATCACATGCTGAAAGGGATCAACCAGCGGCTTTCGGCAGAGATCGTCCATGTCCTGATGCTGATGGGGCATGGCGACGATCTGGTCGTCTGCGATGTCAACCATCCGGCGGCGACCATTGCGGCCGCGACGACCTATGGCCGGCTGATCGACATGGCGGGCTGCGACATCCCGACAGCGGCGCGGGCGATCCTGACGCTGATGCCGCTGGACACCTTTGTCCCCGCGCCGGTCAGCCGGATGCAGGTCGTGGGCAACCCCGATGGCCAGGTGCCGATCTTTGCCCGGATGCAAGCCGTGGTAGACGAGGCCGAAGGCCGCCCGGTGACCATTGGGGCACTGGAGCGGTTCGACTTCTACGCCGCTGCCAAGCGCGCCTTTGCGATCATCCGCACGGCGGACTCGGGCCCCTACACCATTGGGGCACTGGAGCGGTTCGACTTCTACGCCGCTGCCAAGCGCGCCTTTGCGATCATCCGCACGGCGGACTCGGGCCCCTACGGCTGCTTCATCCTGAAGAAGGGCGTGGTGGACCTGCCAGAACTTTAGGACTTCAGACCGAAGACGTCCCGAAGGTGAGCAAGGGCGATCTCGACCCCAGTTTCGCCTAGGGTCAAAGTCGCCTGTCCGGCATCCGCCGTATACCAATGTTCCCCATCCTGCGCCCGGGCCATGTCGACCGTCTCGGGCGCGAGGGCCTGCATCAGCGCGGTCTCGCCCTTCCCGGCATGGTCGAAGGGAAAACCCGCGCCCTTGGGGAAGAGCGGGTGGATCCGGATCCAGTTGAACGGGTCGGCGGCGCGGGCCTGATCGGCGTAATAGTCCCGCATCGCCCGGTCGCCCCACCAGCCGGGGCCGCGCGTCGCCTCAAGGTGCCGCATGATCGCGGTGCGGCCCGCCAGCCGGAAGGCGAGGTCGGTGGGCATGCCCTGGTCAAAGCCCTCGGTCTGGTGGTGGATCACGCCGTGGATGTTGCGAAAGCCCGCCTTGATGAGCGCGGTGAACAGTCCCTCGGCCAGGGGCAGGATCGCGTTGGCATCAATGTGGAGCGTCCCCGTCCCCTCTGGCCCGGCGACAGCGTGGCTGGCCGCGCCATAGGCAAAGGGTGGCAGAGTGATGATCTGGTCGCCGAGGCGGTCCAGCACCTCGGTCACCGCCAGCAGATCCACCCCGGCGGGAAGATGCTGGCCGTGGTATTCCAGCACCCCGATGGGCAGGACGACGGGGGTGTTCACCGCAATGGCCTCCTGCAACTGGTGCGGGCGCAGGCGGGCGAAGTCGGTCACGGCAGCGCCTGCATCAGGTCGCGGGTCTGGGCATAGAGCCGTTTCCAGAGCGGGTATTGGGTTCTGTAGGCGGGGACATGGCCCGGCGTCACGGTGCTGGCACCGGGATTCCAGGTCAGGATGTCCTGCGGCTGGACAGCCCCGATCGCCAGCGCGGCCAGGAAGGCGTCGCCATAGCTTGCGCCGATGGTCTTTTCGCAGACATGCTGGGCGATGCCGCCGAAATCCGAGGTGGCTTGCAGCCAGAGCGGGTTCTTCGTGCCGCCGCCGACAGCGAGGACGCGGTCGGGGGAGGCTCCGACTTCGGCATAGGTCTCCAGCACATGCGCGGTCCCGGCGGCGATGCCTTCGCAGACGGCGCGGAACATGTCCGCGCGGGTGTGGGTGAGGTTCAGGCCGAAGAACGCCCCCCGCGCGTGGGGGTCGTGGATCGGCGTCCGCTCGCCCGAGAAATAGGGCAGGCAGATCAGGCCCTTTGCGCCCTTGGGGCTACCTTGCGCTTCGGTCACGAGCTGGGCAAAGTCCGTGTCGCGGGCCAGCTGGTCGCGGAACCAGTGGGTCAGCGTTCCGCTTGTCGCCAGCCCCGCCATCGAGGCGTGCATCCCGGGAAAGAGCCAGGGCGCATACCACAGCCGCGGGTCGCGGACGGGCTCGGCCGTGACCTGGATGATGAAGATGGTCGAGCCATACATCAGCATCATCTCGCCCGCAGCCTTCACGCCGACGCTGACCGCCTCGGCAGCCGCGTCGATGGTGCCGCAGGTGACGGGGGTGCCCTCGGCGAGGCCGGTTTCGCGGGCGGCTTCAGCGGTGACGTGGCCTGCAATCTTGGTGGACCACATGAGGCGCGGGAGTTTTGAAAGCGGGATGATCTCGGGGGCGAGGTCGGAGGTCCAGTTTTGTGTCGTGACGTCGTAGAGCGGCGAGAAGTTCGCGGCGGTGTAGTGGTCGATGACGTATTCACCGGTCAGCTTCCAGGTCAGGTAGCTGGTGGAGGTCAGGACCATCGCGGTCTTTGCGTAGAGGTCGGGGCGGGTGTCCTTGAGCCACAGGATCTTTGGCCCGACCGACTGCGAGGTCCCGCGCTGTCAACGGGCAGCATGCAGGGGCCGATGGCGCTGGCGGCGACGGCCTTGATCGCTGTCGGGTCAAGGCCGGATTGCGCAAGGAGCGCCCGGGTCAGGTGGACGAAGTCGCCCCACCAGTCTTCCTCCGCCCGGTGTTCGGCCCACCCGGCGCGGGGGACAATCATCTTGTGGGGGCGCGAGGCCTGGGCGGTGATGCGGCCCTGATGGTCCACAAGGACGCCTTTGGATTCGAAGGTGCCGATATCAATTCCAAGCGTATGGGTCATCGGGTGAGCTTCAGGTCCGGGGCAATGGCGGAGAGGGCGGTGTCAAGCAGGATGACGATGCCTTCGAGGTCTTGGGGGTCCACCACTTCCAGCGCGGAGTGCGAATAGCGCATCGGGAAACCGACATCGAGGCAGGCGACGCCTTCGGGGCCCATGAACTGGATGTAGGAGAGGTCGGTGAGCGCCCCGGTGTGGGCGGAGCGTTGCAGGGGGAGGTTCGCGGTTGCGGCTGCGGTTTCCATCAGGCGGACGAGGGCGGGGTGGGGGATCACGCCGTTCAGGGTGCCGCGGCCGTGGAAGGAGTAAAGGCTGATGCCGGGTCCGCCCCCGAGGGTGACGTCGCCTCGGGCGGTCATGTCGGGGGTGTCGCAGGCCAGGAGGAGGTCGATCTGGAGCGCGATGGCGGGTTGCAAGGCCGTGGCGGCGGGGAGGACGCCGCGGAGGTTGTATTCCTCTTGCACCGACCAGACGAGGTGGAGGGTGGGGCCGGGTTTGTGCTGGCGGACCTCGGCGAGTTTCAGGAGGGCGGCGCATCCGGCGCGGTCATCGACCGAGGTGCCGGCGATGCGGCCATTCGCAAGGGTCAGGGCGCGGGGGAGGTAGGTGACGGGGGTGCCGATGCGGACGCCTGCGGCTTCGGCTTCGGCTTTCGTCGAGAAGCCCGCGTCGATGTAGAGGTCGGCATAGGGCAGGACTTTGTATTTCTCGTCCGGCCCGGTGGCGTGGTGGCTTTTGTTGGCGATCACGGCGGGGAGGTCGCCATGGTCGGTGCAAAGAAGGACCGCCTGCGCAGGCAGCGCGCGTTCGGGAACGCCACCGAGGCGTTCGAGGCGGATGAGGCCCGAGGCTTCCACCTTGCGGACGACAAAGCCGAGCTGGTCCATGTGGGTGAAGACCATCACGGGCGGCAGCGCGGGGTCGCCCGTGATGGTGCAGGTCAGGTTGCCGAGGCGGTCGGAGGTGTGGGGGAGGCCGAGGGCGTCGAGATGGGCGGCGATGGCGGCGGCGACGCGGCTCTCATGGCCGGAAAGGCCGGGGATCAGCATCAGTTCGACGGTCAGGTCGGCGACGGAGGCGAGGGTCATCTGCCGCCCCGGGCTGCGCGGGCGCGGGCCATGAAATCGGCGGCGCGGTCGGGGTCGACGGCGGCCCAGGTGTCGCCGTTGTGTTTGAGGGCTGAGCCGACGATGCAGCCGTCGGCCACCGCCAGCACGTCGGCGACGGTGGCGTGCTTGACGCCGGTGTTCGCAAGGACGGGCGTGGTGGGCAGGACGCGCTTGACGCCCTCAAGGTCCTCCATCCGCGCGGCCTCGCCGGTGATGGCACCCGAGACGAGGACGGCGTCGGGGATCGAGGAGAACACCGCCGAACGCGCCCGGTCGGGCAAGGGGCGACGGTCGAGGCTGTCGGCGAACTCGGCCGAAACGTTGTAGAGGCGGGCCACGCCCCCGGCCCCGAGGCGTTGGGCGTAACGGACGGCAGCGCCTGCGTCGGGCGCCCAGACGCCCATGTCAGAGGCATAGGTGCCGGTGAAGATCTCGCGCACGAAGGCGGCCCCGGTGGCAGCGGCGACGGCGAAGCTGGACATCGGGTCCCAGAGGACGTTGACGCCGAAGGGCACGGTGATCTCGTCGCGAAGACGGCCGATGATGTAGGCCATCGTGGCCGAGGTGGCGGTGTCGACGCGCAGCTCGTAGGGGCGGTCGTTTTCGTTGCCGAACATCACCGCGTCGAAGCCCGCGGCTTGCAGGGCGCGCAGATCGGCGCGGGCGGCGGCCAGGATACCCTCGACCCCAACCCCGGCGTCATGCAGCGGCGCGCCGGGAGAAGCCCCGAGATGCACCATCGCAATCACCGGCTTGCGGTCCCCGAAAACGGCTTGAAAACGCGACATCTGATCCCCCCTGCCGCGCCACGCTAGCGCGAAAGATATTGGACGGGAAGCGGGAACACTCTAGCATGTCAGGTGCTTCAGGGGGATGCAGATGCTGGCGACAAGGCACTGGGATCGGCTGGGAAACGGGGGGCTGACCTTTACCGAGCTGGGGTTCGGGGCGGCGCCCTTGGGGAACCTCTTCCGGGCGATCACCGACGATGAGGCGCATGCGGTGCTTGAGGCGGCCTGGGCGGGCGGCGTGCGCTATTTCGACACCGCGCCGCTTTATGGTCTGGGGCTGTCGGAGACCCGGCTGAACCGGTTTCTGCGTGGCAAGCCTCGGGACGACTATGTGCTGTCGACGAAGATCGGGCGGCTTCTGAAGGCAGTTCCCCCGGACCGGCGCGACGGGATGGGCAAGTGGATCGACGTGCCCTCGCGGCAGGAAGTCTACGACTACGGCTACGACGGCACGATGCGGAGCCTTGAGTTTTCGCTGGAACGGCTGGGGGTGGAGCGGATTGACATCCTCTATGCGCATGATCTGGACATCTTCAACCACGGCAACCCGGCGGCCCTGCAAGCGCGGCTGGATGAGTTTATGGCCGGTGGCTACCGCGCGCTGGTGAAGCTGCGCGATCAGGGGGTGATCCGGGCCTTCGGCGCGGGGCTCAACGAGTGGCAGCCCTGCCAGTGGCTGCTGGAGCGGGGCGATTTCGACATCTTCCTCTTGGCGGGACGCTACACGCTGCTGGAGCAGGAGGCGCTGGAGAGTTTCCTGCCGCTTTGCCAGACGCGCGGCGTCGGGGTGGTGATCGGCGGGCCTTACAACTCGGGCATTCTGGCCACGGGGCCGCGCCCCGGGGCGCATTGGAACTATGCCCCGGCGCCGGACTGGGTGATGACGAAGGCGGGGCGGTTGCAGGAGGTCTGCGCGGCCCATGGCGTGCGGCTGGTGGATGCGGCGTTCCGGTTTCCGTTGCTGCATCCGGCGGTGGTATCGGTGATCCCGGGTGGGCAGGGTCTGGGGGAGATGGCGTCGAACCTGTCGGCGGCAGGGGCGAAGATACCAGAGGTTCTGTGGCAGGACCTGAGGGGGCAGGGACTGGTGCGTGCCGACGGATAAGCCAAGCCCAAGAATTTTCTAGAAAATTCTTGGGCCGGTCAGGCGCCGTAGAGCGCAGCCATGACAATGCGCGTAGCAAGTGCCGCGTCTTGACCGGCCTGAGCCCTTGCCAGCGCCGCATTCCCGGCCAGCGTCCGCGCAATGGCGCGCAGGCGGTCGGTGACGGCGATGTTCGCGCGCGCCTCGCCCACCGGATCGGTGCCGCCGTGGTCGGGGAAGGTGTCGAAGTAGATCACCCCGTCGTAGGCGGCACGGTCGAGGGCCACGAACAGCTCCACCGTCTGCACGGGATGCACCGAGCCGGCGATCAGCCCGTCGTCGCGCTTGCCGTAGCCGTCGTTGAGGTGGACGCCGAGGATGCGGCTGTGGCGCGCGGCCAGCATCGCGGCGCGGGCGGGCATCTCGCCCGCGAAAAGCATGTGGCAGAAATCGAGCGTGACGCCGGTGTTCGGGCGGGCGACCTCGGCCAGCGCCAGAAGCGTGGTGGTCATGTCCGGCATCACCACATGGGCGCGGGGCTCACTGGGTTTGTATTCCACGGCGATGTCGATGGCGGGGTTGTGGTCGGCAACCTCGGCAATGGCGGCAATGCTGTCGTCCCACATCCGGGCGTAATCCGCCTGAAACGAGTAGTCGAACCCGTCCTGCCCCATCCAGAGCGTCATCAACCGCCCACCCATTTCGGCCAGGGCGTCAAGCCCGCGTCTGGTCAGGTCGATGGCGGCGCGGCGGGTGGTAGGGTCGGGGTGGGTGAAGGCGCCAAGACGGAAGCCGGGGTCGGTGTAGTAGCGCATGGCCAGGCCGTTCAGCGCCATGCCGTGATCGGCCAGAAGCCGCGACAGTTCAGCCGGGCCATGGTGGTCGAAATGGTCGGGATAGTTCAGGTCGGCGGCATCAAGTCCGCCGACCCGGCCTGCGGCGGCGATCATCTCGGCCACCGAGTCACCCTTTTGCCTGAACGCGTTCAGCCGGGTCGCATAGCGCGGGCGGTTGGGCAGGGTCATGGCTGTCCGGGGGCTGAGAAAAGCTCTGGGTGGTTGCGTTCAAGCGGCTGGAGATAGGTCAGAAGCTGGCGCAAGTGGTGCTGGACCGCCAGACGGGCGGCCTGGGGATCGCGTGCCTCGAACGCCGCGAGGATCAGCCGATGCTCGTCGAGCGTGGCCTGAAGGCGGCCGGGAACCGGCAGGATCAGTTGCCGGGCGCGATGCACGGACAGCCAGGCGGTCTGCGACACCTGCGGCAGGCGGGGAAAGCCGGTGAAGGACAGCATCATGTCGTGCATCTGGCCATCCAGGCCCATGAAGCCCTGTTGGTCACCGTCCGCAGCCAGCGCCTCTTGCAGCCTGAGGTTGCGGCGCAGATCGCGCAGCTGATCGTCGGTGACCTGTTGACACGCCGAGCCGGTCACAGATCTCGGGCTTGCGGATGATGTCGCCGGGGCGGTAGGCGAGGGTCAGGATCGCGTGTTTCAGGCTTTGATAGACCCGCTGGCCTAGCGAGCCCTGCAGCCGGTCGAGCGGCACCAGCCGCGCGGCGTCATTCTGGTCTTGTGATCCGGTCGAGGGCGGCTGTAGCATGCTAACATGTTAGACTTGGCGGCCCGGCTGTCAAGAAAGCGCAGCAGGGACCGCGGGATCGGGGTGACATCATGGCAGACGCAATTATCCGATTGCACGCGGCAGACAACCTTGTCATCGCGCTGGCCGACCTGCCCGGGGGAGCAATCCTGGCCGGGCTGCCGGTGCCGCTGCCCGGTCCGGTGCCGCGCGGACACAAGCTGGCCACCCGTGCCATTGCGAGGGGCGAGACGGTGCTGCGCTATGGCCAATCCATCGGCCAGGCGACCGAGGACATTCCGGCGGGCGGGCATATCCACAGCCACAACCTTGGCATGGGCCCGCACAGCACAGATTATGCGATGGGGACGCAGGCGACGCCCCTGCCCCCGCTGCCCGGGCGGACATTCCTGGGCTATCATCGCGCCGACGGGCAGGTCGGCACGCGCAACTATATCGGCATCCTGACCTCGGTGAACTGCTCGGGGTCGGTGGCCCGGTTCATCGCCGAGGCGGCCGAGAAGGATCCAGCCCTGTCCGCTATGCCCAACATCGACGGCTTTGTCCCCATCGTCCACAACACCGGCTGCGGGATGTCGGGCGTGAACGAGGGCTACGACACCCTGATGCGCACGCTGAAGGGCTATGCGCGGAACGCGAATTTCGGCGGCATTCTCCTGGTGGGTCTGGGCTGCGAGGTGATGCAGGTGCCGGACCTTGTGGGCCAGGGTCGGCTGCGCCCGGACGGCAATTTCCGCTACATGACGATCCAGGGCACGGGCGGGACGCGGGCGACCATCCAGAAGGGGCTGGAGGTGCTGCGCGAGATGGCGGAGGTGGCGTCGAAGGTCGCGCGCGCGCCGGCCCCGGTGTCAAAGCTGATCATCGGGCTGCAATGCGGCGGGTCGGACGGCTATTCCGGGATCACCGCGAACCCCGCTCTGGGCCACGCCAGCGACCTTCTCGTCCGGATGGGCGGCACCACGATCCTGTCGGAAACGCCGGAGATCTACGGGGCCGAACACCTTCTGACCCGCCGCGCGGTCAGCTCGGAGGTGGGCGAAAAGCTGATCGAACGGATCGGCTGGTGGGAAAACTACACCGCGATCAACGGCGGCGAGATGGACAACAACCCCAGCCCCGGCAACAAGCGGGGCGGGCTGACGACGATCCTTGAAAAGTCGCTGGGCGCGGTGGCCAAGGGCGGCACGGCCCCCTTGAGCGGCGTCTACAAGTTCGCCGAACCGATCACCTCGCCCGGGTTCGTCTACATGGACAGCCCCGGCTATGACCCGTGCAGCGTCACCGGCCAGATCGCCAGCGGGGCGACGATGATCGTCTTCACCACCGGACGCGGATCGGTGTCGGGCTACAAGCCGAGCCCCTGCATCAAGCTGGCCACCAACACCGAGATGTACAACCGTATGGCCGAGGACATGGACATCAACTGCGGCGACATCATCGACGGGGTCAGCATCGAAGCGAAGGGTGCCGAGATCCTGGACAAGATCATCGCCGTCGCCTCGGGCGAGCGGACACTTTCCGAGGAGCTTGGCTTCGGCGGGGCCGAATTCGTGCCCTGGCAGATCGGCGCGGTGATGTAGGTCAGGCCAGGCGGTAGAAGGATCGAGCGGTGTCACGGTAGATCTGACGCTGCTCGGCGTCCGAAAGGTCGGAAATCATGTCGTCGACCAGCGCCACCCAGGCGGGATAGGTGATCGCAAGCGTCGAAACCGGCCAGTCGCCGCCGAACATGATCCGCGACGGCCCAAAGGCCTCCAGCGCGACCTCGATGTAGGGCCGCAGGGTTTCCGGGGTCCAGCCTGCGGCAGCCTCGGTGGCCACGCCGGACAGCTTGCAGACCACATTCTCGCGTCGCGCCAGGTCTCGAACCTGGTCGGCCCAAGGCTGCATCAGCCCCGCGGCGATGCCAGGTTTGGCGATGTGGTCCAGCACCATCGGGACGTTGGGGCAGGCGTCGGCCAGCCCGATCGAGCTTTGCAACTGCGGGTGCTTCAGACACATGTCGAACGACAGGCCATGGCCGTCCAGCGCCCGCACCCCGGCGATGAACTCTGGGCGCAGGCAGAAGGCCGGGTCGGGTTCGTCCTGATAGATCCGCCGCACGCCCCTGACCTTGTCGGTGGCTGCAAGCCGTTCCAGGTCGGCGCGGACGGCGTCGCCCTGCTCCAGCGCGGCATGGCAGACCATCGCCGCGATCCGCGGCTCGGCCTTCGCCTGTTCGAGGATCCAATGCGCCTCGTCAAAGGCGTGCTCCGGGGCGGCGGCGCATTCCAGAAACACCAGGCTTTCGATGGCCACCGACGCGCTGTCCGCCTGGAAGTCGACAGGAAGGAACGGCCGGGCCAGACGCCCTGACAACCATGGATAGCGGATAAGGCGCGGATCCCACAGGTGCAGGTGGCTGTCGACAATGGGAAAACTCGGCATCGCGACCTCCTGCAAGACGGGCCTGCGGCGCATGCTACACCGGCCCGAAGACCGGTGGAAGCGACGGGTCTGCTGCATGACGCATCCGGCCCGGGGCAAGCCTGGGGGCGGATCGAGGTGCGGGATGATCCTTAGCCATGCAACCCGACGTGACGGCATCCAGGGGGGTCCGGCGTGCGACCGCCGTCTTGTGACTGGTGCCAGCGCGCGCGACCCGTCCGGACCGGCAAGATCGCGACGGATGTGGCGGAGCCCGCCGGCACTCTTCCCTTTGCCCGCGACCGCGATCATCATTGTCGCCATGCTGATCGACCGGCCGACCAGCTGACATGAGGGGCGCGGGATGGGCGATGCAGGCGAGATCGGCGTCAGGAGCGCGCTGCGGTTGCCGGGGGTAACGCAGTCGGACGCCACGGCGACCGACGACACACGGGCGCCCGGGCAAGAGGCGGTGCCCGGGCCTTGTTGCATGCCGCCGGCCTGGCAGCGCAGGCCGAGGCCGGGGTTCTTGCCCGCCGCCGCGAAGCGCGCGGCGCAGGTCAGGCAGAAGGACCGCAGGAAATGACGGTGGCCCGCCCTGCTGTGCTTGTCGTCGGCAGCCTGCACTATGACATCATGGTCAAGGCCGACCACCTGCCCCGCA
This sequence comes from Rhodobacterales bacterium 32-66-9, assembly GCA_002280405.1. Classification (GTDB taxonomy): domain Bacteria; phylum Pseudomonadota; class Alphaproteobacteria; order Rhodobacterales; family Rhodobacteraceae; genus Tabrizicola. The sequence goes on from NCDY01000014.1 coordinate 10,579, forward strand.
AGGATGAAACCGCCGTGGGCACGGCCTGGTATCCGAAGTTCGGCGGCAAGGGCGGCAACCAGGCGGTCGCCGTGGCCCGCGCGGGTGCCGCCTGCCGGATGTTCGGGGCCATCGGAGACGACGCGTTCGGCCGTTTCCTGCGGCGCGCTCTGCGGCAGGGTGGCGTGGATGACAGCCATGTCGCCACCCTTGCCGGCCACGGCTCGGGGATCAGCGTGGCGATCCTCGACGGCGCGGGCGACTATGCCGCGACCATCGTCTCGGGGGCCAATCTGCAGATGAACCCCAGCGCGCTGGCCAATGCCGGGCTCTGGCGGGACATCGGTCTTCTGATCCTGCAGAATGAAGTCCCGGAGGCCGTGAACCTCGCCGCAGCACAGCACGCCAGGCAGCGCGGCATCAGGACCGTCCTGAATGCCGCCCCGGCGCGGCAGCTCGCCCCTGATCTCGTGCGCCTGGTCGACATCCTTGTCGTCAACGCTGTCGAGGCCGAGATGATGGGGGCCGATCCGGTGGCTGGCCTGGTCGGTGCCTCCAAGGCGGCAAGGCGGCTTGCCGACCGTTTCGGCACCGTGATCGTGACCGCAGGCAGCAAGGGGCTGGCCGCGGTCGGACCGGATGGAGCGGCCTTTTCGCTTGCCGCAGAACGGGTGCCGGTCGTGTCAAGCCACGGGGCGGGGGATGCCTTCATCGGGGCGCTTGGCGCGGCGCTGATCGAAGGCGTGCCGCTTCGCGCGGCCTGCCAGACGGCATCCCTGGCGGCCGCGCGCCATGTCGGCACGGCGGAGGGGCCCGCGGCGACAGTCGTTGGCGGGTCGCGTCCCGGCTGAGGCCATGTCCGCGGTGCCGTCCGGACGACCACGGCCTCTTCCCCTTTCCCCCGCCCCTATGGATGTGCAATCTGCGCGCCATGGCTGACCCGAAATCCGACCCGCTTCCCGAACCCGACCGGCTGGAGGGTGCCCCACACCCCCGCGCGACGCGCGTGCTCTACGGCCATGCCGACCAGCAGGCCGACTTCCTGCGCGCGCAGGTTTCGGGACGGCTGCATCATGCCTGGATGCTGACCGGCCCGAAGGGGGTCGGCAAGGCGACGCTGGCCTGGCGCCTGGCGCGGTTCCTTCTGGCCACCCCACCGGGCGATGGCGGGATGTTCGCGGCACCGGCCTCCGCCACGCTGGACATTCCCGATACCAACCCCGTCGCCCGCCGCCTGCTGCAGGGGTCCGAGCCGCGGCATTTCCTGCTTCGCCGTGGCCCGAACGACAAGGAGACTGCGCTCAGCCAGGTGATCTCGGTCGATGAGGTGCGGAAGATGAAAAGCTTTTTCGCGCTGTCCGCTGCGGATGGTGGCCCCCGGACGGCCATCATCGATTCGCTGGACGAGATGAACACCGCCGCCGCGAATGCGCTGTTGAAGCTGCTGGAGGAACCGCCTGCGCACGTCACGTTTTTCCTGATCGCACATCAGCCTGCCCGGCTTTTGCCGACCATCCGTTCGCGCTGCCGAGAGGTGCGTCTGATGCCGCTTGGGTCGCAGGATCTGTCCGATGCCCTGACGCAAGCGGGCGGCGCGGTCGCCCCCGAGGATCCTCAGGCCCTGGCCGAGCTTTCCGGCGGTTCGGTGGGCGAGGCTTTCCGGCTTGCCAACCTCGACGGACTGAAGCTTTACGCCGCGCTCGTCCGGCTGTTTGCCACCCTGCCCCGCCTTGACCGTCCGCAGGCGCTGGCGCTTGCCGATCTCGCAGGGGCGCGCGGCGCTGCCGAGACCTTCGACCTTCTCGTGACCCTGATCGATCTGTTCCTTGCCCGCCTCGCGCGCAGCGGCGTGACCGGGCAGCCTCCCGCCGAAGCCGCACCCGGCGAGACGCAGCTCCTCGTGCGCCTTGCCCCGGTTCCGCTTGCCGCCCGCGCCTGGGCCGAGCTGGCCCAGTCGCTGGCGGCCCGGGCCCGGCGCGGCAAGGCGGTCAACCTTGACCCCGCTGCTCTTCTGATGGATATGCTTCTGAAGGTCGACGAGACGGCGGGGAGCCTCGCCCAGAGGTAGCCCGAACATGTCCCCCCTTCCCGATCTGGTCGATAGCCATTGCCATCTCGACTTCCCCGATCTTGCCTCCGAGACCGCAGAGATCATCGCCCGCGCGCGCGCTGCCGGGGTCAACCGGATGGTCACGATCTGCACGCGGCTCCGCCACGAGCCGCGGGTGCGCGCCATCGCCGAGGCACACACGGAAGTCTTCTACGCCGCCGGCACGCATCCGATGAACGCCGCCGAGGAACCCCTCGTCTCGGTCGAGGACCTTGTCGCCCTCGCCCGCCAGCCCCGCTGTGTCGGCATCGGCGAGACCGGGCTTGACTACCACTACACGGCCGACTCGAAAGCCGTCCAGCAGATCAGCCTGCGCCTGCATATCGAGGCCGCGCAGGAAACCGGCCTGCCGCTGATCATCCATTCCCGCGACGCGGACGAGGACATGGAAACGATCCTTTATGAGGGCATGAAGCGCCGCCCATACGCCTGTGTCATGCACTGCTTCTCCTCGGGTCCCCGACTGGCAGAGGCCGCCATCGAGATGGGCTTCACCCTGTCGATCTCCGGCATCGCCGCTTTCCCGAAAAGCCGGGATCTGCGCGACATCTTCGCCAGAACCCCGCTTGACCGGCTGATCCTGGAAACCGACAGCCCCTACCTCGCACCGCCGCCCTTCCGCGGCAAGCGCAACGAACCGGCCTATGTCGCCCACACCGCCCGCGCGCTGGCACCCCTGTTCGGCCTTGAACTCGAAGTTTTCGCCGCCCGGACAACCGCAAACTTCGACCGGCTCTTTCCCCGCGCAGCGCGCAGCGCAAAGGCCGCGTGATGGCGCGGGTCATCTTCACCATCCTCGGCTGCGGCTCTTCGGGCGGCGTGCCGCGCCTCGGCGGTCTCTGGGGCGACTGCGATCCTGCAAACCCCAGGAACCGCCGTCGCCGCTGTTCCTTGCTCGTCACCCGTGAAACGGCTGCTGGCTGCACCCGCGTGCTGATCGACACGTCGCCTGACATGCGCGAACAGCTCCTCGACGCGGGCGTCGGCGCACTTGACGGGGTGGTCTACACCCACAGCCATGCCGACCACATGCACGGCATAGACGACTTGCGTCAGGTGGTCTTCAACCAGCGCCAGCGCTTGGCCGTCTGGGCCGACCCGCCCACGCAAGAGGCGCTCCTGTCCCGCTTTGGCTATGCCTTCGCGCAGCCCGAAGGCTCGCCCTATCCGCCGATCCTCGATCTGCACACCATCGACGGGCCGGTCACCGTCCCCGGCGCTGGAGGCCCGGTCACCCTGACCCCGTTCCGCGCCGATCACGGCAGCATGGACGCGCTCGGCTTTCGCATCGGTCCCCTGGCCTACCTGCCCGACGCCGTCGACATCCCGGCGGAAAGCTGGCCCCTGCTTTCCGGCCTGGATTGCTGGATTGTCGATGCGCTGCGCCGCAAGCCGCATCCGACCCATGCCCATCTCGACATGACGCTTGGCTGGATCGCCCGCGCACAGCCTGTCAGGGCAGTGATCACCAACATGCACATCGACCTTGACTACGAAACGCTGCGCGCGGAACTGCCCCCGCATATCACGCCCGCCTACGACGGCATGACCGTGACCTATGACAACCAGCTCTGACCCAGCTGTTTGCCCATTTCCGAAATACTCCACGGGGGGTGCGGGGGGTGTGAAACCCCCCGCCCGGCCGCAGAGATGAGCGCGCTGCTGGACGTGATCCTGCCGGTCTTCCTGGTCATCGGCTTTGGCTATGCCGCGGTGAAGGCAAACCTTCTTTCTGAACCCGCGATCGACGGCCTCATGCGCTTTGCCCAGAACTTCGCGGTGCCCTGCCTGCTGTTCCGCTCGATCGCGCATCTGGACCTGTCGGCGGCCTATGACCTCGGCCTGATGACCAGCTTCTATGCCGGAGCCTTCGCCGGGTTCTTTGTCAGCTTTTTCGGCGCGATGCTGATTTTCGGCCGCCCCATGCCCGATGCCGTCGCCATCGGCTTTGCCGGGCTCTTTTCCAACTCGCTTCTCCTTGGCCTCGCCATCACCGAGCGCGCCTATGGCACCGAGGCGCTGCAAGGCAACTATGCGATCATCTCGCTGCACGCGCCCGTGCTCTACGGCTTCGGAATCGCGTTGATGGAATGGGCGCGGACGCGGGGGCGCGGGCTTTCCGGACCGGCACTCCTGCGCCAGATCGCGCGAGCGATCCTTTCGCAATCGCTGGTGATCGGCATCCTCCTCGGCTTCGCCGTGAACCTGGCCGGGAACCCGCTGCCGGACTTCTTCTGGTCCGGCATCGACATGATCGCCCGCGCCGCGATCCCGGTGGCGCTTTTCGGCCTCGGCGGAGTTCTTGTCCGCTACAGGATCGAGGGCGACATCGGGCCGGTCCTGCTGGTCAGCTTCGCCTCGCTGGTCCTGCATCCCGCAATCACCTGGGGCCTTGGCACCCGGGTGTTCCAGCTTGACACGGCCGCCCTGCGCTCGGCCGTGGTGACCGCCGCCATGGCCCCCGGTGTCAACGCCTACATGTTCGCGCACATGTATGGGGTCGGAAAACGGGTCAACGCCTCGGCGGTGCTGGTCGCAACGGCAGCCTCGATCCTGACCGCCTGGGCCTGGCTGCGCCTGCTGCCGTGACGGCTGTCCTGAAGCTGGCCACGCGCGGACGGCTTCGGCCATCACGGCAAATCAATGGCTTGCCAGCGGGCGTTCAGATTTCGTCAACCTTTTTCCGGCGCGTCTGAACGCGCGTCGGTTGCATCGCACCCCGCGGCAGACGGGTCGTTGCCGGATCGGGAGAGGCGCTCCGACGGCGGACAGGTCAGAAGACCCTACCGGAACAGCACCAGCGCCGACGGGCTCCACGCCACGCGCACTTTGGTGCCGACGTCGAGGACCGGGCGACCGGGGACGTTGCGCATCGACAGGCGCACTTCGACGTCGGTCCCGCCAAGGTAGACGTCATAGTAGGTCATGTCGCCGAAGTAGATCACTTCATCGATGACACCTGCCGTCTCGCGTTCCGGGGCTTTCTGGTCGTCGTAGAGCAGCGTCAGGGTTTCCGGTCGCAGGCCGACCACGGGGCTGTCGCCGGATTTGACCGGCGCCTGGGCGATGTCCAGCGTGACCCGGCCGAGGCCTTTGGCATCGACATCGACGCTGTTGCCGCTCTCGGACAGGATATCGGCGGGGACGAAGTTCATCGTGCCGATGAAATCGGCGACCTTCTTTGTCGCCGGGCGGCGATAGAGCGTCTCTGGATCGGCAAGCTGGGCGATCTCGCCGTCGAACATCACGGCAATCCGGTCGGACATGACCAGCGCCTCTTCCTGGTCGTGGGTCACCAGGATGAAGGTGATGCCGACCTGACGCTGCAGCTTGATCAGTTCGACCTGCATGTGTTCGCGCATCTTCTTGTCGAGCGCGCTGAGCGGCTCGTCCAGAAGCAGCACCTTCGGCTTCAGGATGAGGGCCCGCGCCAGCGCCACGCGCTGCCGCTGGCCGCCCGAAAGCGCATGGGCCGCCCGCTTGCCAAAGCCTTTCAGGCCGACCATGTCCAGCGACTCGGCCACGGCCTTCGCCTTTTCCTCTTTCGAGCGCGGGTCCTTCCGCAGGCCGAAGCCCACGTTTTCCTCGACCGTCATGTGCGGGAAGATCGCGTAGCTTTGGAACACCATGTTCGTGGGCCGCGTGTTTGCCGCGACCGAGGCCATGTCCTTGCCGTCGATCATGATCACGCCGGAGGAGATGTCCTCGAACCCGGCGATGGTGCGCAAAAGCGTGGTCTTGCCACAGCCCGAGGGGCCAAGGAGCGAGAAGAACTCGCCCGCCTTGATCGTGCCGTTGATGCCGCGGAGCGCATGGTAGTCGCCATAATACTTATGGACCTCCTTGAACTCGATCATCGTCGGGCGGTCGTCGGAAAAGGTCACAGGAAGCCTCCGGAATCTTTGCCACCTGCCTTGGCGATGCCACGACGGCGGAAGTACTCGGCGAAACCGAGCAGGATGATCGACATGCAGACGAGCACGGTTCCCAGGGCCAGCATCGAGGGCACCTTGGCCGGGAAACGGAACTGACCGAAGATATAGACCGACAGGATCGGCTGGCCGGAACCGAGAAAGTTCGAGATGATGAACTCGTCGAACGAGATGGTGAAACAGATGAGGAACGACGCCAGGATGCCCGGCATCACCAGCGGCAGGATGATCAGGCGGAAGGTGCCCCAAGCGGTTTCGCCGAGGTCCATCGCGGCTTCTTCCAGCGATTTGTCGAGGCTCTGGAACGCCGAGGTCAGGATGGCGACCGCGAAGGGCGTGGTGATCAGGACCTGGCCGATGATCACGGTGAACAGGGACAGCGGCACGCCGATCGACAGAAGCACCACCAGCAGCGCCATGGCCACGATCATCTCGGGCAGGACAAGCGGCAGCATGATCAGCCCCATGAGCGGCACCTTGCCCGGGAACCGATAGCGGACCGAGGCGCGGGCGGCGAAGATGCCGAGGACCGTCGACAGCGTTGCCACCGACAGTGCGATGATCAGGCTGTTCTTGGCCGCCGTCCGCAGGTTCTGGTCCGACAGCATCTCGCGAAACCAGTCCAGCGTGAACCCCTGCAACGGGAAGGCGACGACCTTGCCGCTGTTGAAGGCGAAGATCGGCAGCAGCACGATCGGCGCGTAAAGGAAGACGAGGTAGAAGATCGTGTAGCTTTTCAGCAGCGGGGCACGTTTCATTTCTGCCCCCGGATGAAGCGCCGGTTCAGCAGTACGAAGCCGACGCTCACGATCCCCACCATCAGCATCGACGCCACGGCAAAGGCAGAGCCCTGCGGGAAATCCTGCAGTTTCAGAAGCTGGGTCTCGATGAAGTTGGCGATCAGCGGCTGCTTTCCGTCACCGACCAGTCTGGGCGTCACATAGTCGCCAACTGTGGGGATGAACACGATCAAGGACGCAGCGATCACCCCGGGCATGGACAGAGGCAGTGTGACGCGCAGGAACGTGATCCAGCGGCTTTCGCCCAGATCCTGACCTGCCTCGAGCAGTGACCGGTCGACCTTTTCGAGACTGACGAAGATCGGCAGCACGGCAAACGGGGCGTAAGCATGGGCAAGGATGAAGATGATTGCCGGCACGCCATAGCTGGAGAAATTGAGCTGGGTGTTCGTGATCCCGAGGGACATCAACAACTTGTCCAGCAGCCCATCATATCCAAGGATCACGAACCACAGGCTCACCCGGATGATGTAGCTTGTCCAGAACGGGATGGTGATCAGAAACAGCCAAAGGCTTTTCCGGTCCGGCTTGACGTGGAAGCTGACGAAATATGCCACCGGATAGGCCAGCAGAACCGTGATCAGCGTCACGGCGAGCGCAATCATCAACGACTTCAGCAGCACGAAGACGTAGACTGCGTTGCTCAGGCCGTTCCAGATCCATTTCAGAAAGGTCAGATCCGGGTCCTCGCCGGGCATTCCCTTCGCAAAATAGTCGATGAGGTTTCCGCCACCCTTCGTGTTGAGCAGACTGTAGTAATTCTCGCCGGTGACCGGAAAGGAGACATTGCCCCGCCCGCCGGTCATCACCGAATAGATCAGCACGGTCGCCAGCGGCACGGCGAGAAGCAGAATCACATAGATCGCCGTCGGTGAGATCAGCTTGAGGCCAGTTCTGGCCTCGGAACCTGGCGTTGCAGCCATTTTTCCCCCTGTCCGGCCGCGCTCCGGCAGCCTTGTGATTTGATCAAATCTAGACCGGATGAACACGTGAAGGCAAGGGGGGCATCATTCGCGAAGGAAATCAACCCCGCGGGCGGGGCACCCCGGGAGAAACGGAGGCATCGCGAGCCCGCCTCGGATCAGGAGGCGATACGCTCGATCGCGATCGCCCGTTTCTTCAGCTCGTCATAAAGTGTCGGCAGCACCCGGATCGAACCGACCGCAAGGCGGAGCGCCTCGGAGATGCGGGCCTCGGAGGGATCATCGCTTGCCACGCGCCAGGTGATGCGCCGGGCAACGCCGTCGTCATAGACGATCTCGGTCAGTCCGTGCCGGTTCTTGCGCCAACCAAGGAAATCCGCGCCGCCGTGCGGCGCGTGAAAGGTATGTTGAAGTCCCATTTTTCGGGCTCTCTTTTTTTCTGCTCGTGCGCGAAAGGTGGGGCAGGCGGGGCGGCCCCGTCAACCGGGCATCCGGGCAAATCCGCGTGAGCGGGTCCGAATTGCCACAGGTCGGGAATTTCAGACCAGAAGGTCGGACGGCGGCCTCGCCAGCAGGTCGGCGAGGGTGCGCATCGCGGTCACGAACGCCTCGCGCGACAGGGCCGCCGCGATGGCGATGCGGACGGCATTCGGGGCGCGGCCATGGACCAGCGCGTATTCGTCGGCCGACCGGACAAGGACGCCCCGGGTCTCGGCGGTGCGCAGGAAGGTCGAGGCGCGCCAGCCCTGCGGCAAGCGCAGCCAGACAAAGGGCACGCCGGGTTGCCAGCCAAGGTCGAAGGCACCAAGATGATTGACAAGGATCTGCTGGCGGGCGGCGAATTCGGCCTGTACCGCCTCGCGGATGCGCGCGGCGTCGCCCGAGCGGAAGAGGTGGAGCATCAGGTCGGCGACCGGGCGCGAGAGGGCGAAGAAGCCGTGCTGGGCGGTCAGGCGTCCGGCCTCGCCCATCCCGGCGGGGCAGATGACATAGCCAAAGCGCAGCGCCGCCGAGAGGGTCTTGGAGACGGAACCGACCAGCCAGACCCGCTCCGGCGCCAGGGCGCGCAAGGCGGGAATGTCAGAGGCGGCGACGGAATAGCAGTCATCCTCCAGGATCTGCAGGTCGTAGGCCCGTGCGATTTCGGCGATCTCCTGCCGACGCTTCACCGGCATCCGGCCTGTGGTGGGGTTCTGCGCCTCGGTCGTGAGGCAGAGAACCTGCGCGCCGTGGCGGCGACAGGCGGCCTCCAGCGCCTCGGGGACGATCCCGTGTTCGTCGATCTCGACCGGAACGACTTCGGCGCGGGCGGCGCGGGCGGCGTAACGAAAACCCGGATAGGCCAGTTCCTCGATCAGGACGACTGGCCGCTCGCCACGCAGGCAGCAATCGAAGATCAGGTGGATGGCGTTCTGCCCGCCATGGGTCAGCGCCACGTCCTCTGGACCGATGGGACCAAGGATGCGGTCGCCCATCCAGGCGACAACCTCGGCGCGCAGGGCCGCCTCGCCCAGCTGGCTGGTATAGTCGAGCCACCCCTGCCCCGTGGTTTCGGCCATCTGCAGCAAGGCCGCCCGGATCGCGGAAGCTTGGCCGACCTCGGGCACCTGCGGCGGACGCAGATCGACAAGCCCGGTGGTGCCGCCGGTGATCCGTTCGGTATACAATGCCTGCGTCGGGCCAAGCCGCGGAGATTGTGCCGCCACGAAGGTTCCCCGCCCGACTGTGGCCGCCAGAAGGCCCTCCTGCGTGGCAAGCTGGTAGGCCCGGGCAACGGTTCCGGGCGTAAGTTGCAGGCGCCAGGCCAGATCGCGCACGGTCGGAAGCTGGGAGTTCGCCGGAAAATCGCCGCTGCGGATCGCATCCCGCAAGGCGCGCGACAGGGCCAGATACTTGGGTCCGGGAAATTGAGTCAGATCGGGCGACCAAGTTGTATCAGTCACAATATACCTCTGGCGACTCATTTGCGGAGAGCTTTAGATTATCTTAGTAAAATCGGCCTATTGTATCAATACAAATCGAAGGAGGCGCAAATGCCCCGGACCCGGATCCAGACCCTGCCGCTCAGCCTTCCCCGCGGCCTTGTCGCGCTGAGCCTGACCGCTTTCACCCGGGCGCTGGCCCGCCGCAGCGACCGCCAGCGCCTTGCCCAGCTTGACGCGCATCTGCTGCGCGACATCGGCCTTGATGCACAGGACGCGCGCCGCGAATGCGAAAAGCCCTTCTGGCAGGCCTGACACATTCGCTCGAGCGTCGTTTCTACCCCTGACTGGGCCGGGTTCTTCCCGGCCCTTCTTTTTGTCTGCGAAATGCAAAAGGCCCGCCAGATCGGCGGGCCTTCGCAGTCTGGTACGCTGCCGCGCACCCTGCGCAGGCGATCAGCGCTTGGAGAACTGGAAGGACCGGCGGGCCTTCGGCTTGCCGTATTTCTTCCGTTCGACGACGCGGCTGTCGCGGGTCAGGAAGCCTGCGGCTTTCAACGCACCGCGCAGGGCGGGCTCATACAGCTGCAGCGCCTTCGATATGCCGTGCTTCACCGCCCCGGCCTGGCCCGAAAGCCCGCCACCGGCGACGGTCGCGTAGACGTCGAACTGGCCTTCCACATTGGCCACGGTGAAGGGCTGCTTCAGGATCATCTGCAGCACGGGGCGGGCGAAGTAGACCGCCATTTCCTTGCCGTTGACCACGACCTTGCCGGACCCGGGCTTGACCCAGACGCGGGCGACCGCGTCCTTGCGCTTGCCGGTGGCGTAGGAGCGGCCCAGCTTGTCGCGCACGGCCACGCGGGGAGCGGCCTCGACCGCGGCGGGCGCTGAGCCGACCGCCGACTTCAGGTCATCGAGAGATTTGATATCGGCCATGATCACGCGCTCCGGGTGTTCTTCGGGTTCAGGACCTTGACGTCCAGAACGGTGGGCTGCTGTGCTTCATGCGGATGGGCGGCCCCGGCATAGACGCGCAGGTTCGTCATCTGCTGCCGGCCAAGACGGTTCCTCGTGATCATCCGTTCGACGGCCTTTTCCACCACACGTTCGGGATGGTTGCCTTCGAGGATCTGTTTCGCCGTCCGCTGCTTGATCCCGCCCGGATGACCGGTGTGCCAGTAATAGACCTTGTCGTTGCGCTTGTTGCCGGTCATCTGCACCAAGCCAGCATTGATGACGATGACGTTGTCACCCATGTCCATGTGGGGGGTGAAGGTCGGCTTGTTCTTGCCGCGCAGGATGTTGGCGACGATCGTGGCAAGGCGGCCCAGAACGACGCCCTCGGCGTCGATCAGGATCCACTTCTTCTCGATGTCCGCCGGAGTAGCGGTGAAGGTTTTCATCGTGGTTCCCAACGAAGAGGAGGGCAGAAGCGCCCCCGTAAATCTCGGATGGCGGCTTATCGCCGAAGGCAGATGCAGCGTCAAGCGCCACGACCAAGATTTATGGATTTGAAATCATGCACTTGCGCTAACGGTATCATAATACCCCTGTGGCGCCTTGCCCATTTTGCAAATACTCTGGGGGTTTGGGGGTGAAACCCCCATCGCCCGAGCCGGTTGGCGCTTGCGCCAGAGGCGAGACGGAAGGCGTGCGGCGAATGCCGCTCGAGCTGGCTACCGCAGTCTTGGCGGGCGCGTCGGGTCCATGCCGGGCGCCTCCGGGGCCGGCGCCGGCACTTCCGCCGCCGGAAGGTCAAAGCGCAACGCAACGCGCGCCATCGCCACGGCGGCAGGCGCGTCGGCCGGCAGGAAGACCACATCCAGTTCTCCGGCCTCGATGCCCGAAAAGACCAGCGCCTCGTTCATCGCCCGCGCGAGCGCCGCCTCGGCCCCTCTGGCCGCGTCCAGAAGCGCCAGGAGGTGCCCGCGCCGACCGTCCCGGTAGACGACCCCGACCAGCAGCGCCGCGACGGCCAGACCTGCGGCGCGCGCCAGTTTCGCGTCCAACCCCGTGATCACCGTCTCGGGCACGGTGGGCGGCAGGAAGTCCGATGGCAGGGCTTCGACTTCCACGGGCCCGCCTTCCAGTGTCTCTGCCAGCCAGTCCATCGCCGCCGGGGGCAACAGCATGGACGACGGCGCCACGCCCAGGTTCACCCCCATCCCGATGCCCCGCCCCTTCAGCAGGCCCGCGATCAGCCGCCCGGGCAGGGCCGCATAGGGGGCGATGCCGCCGGTGAAGCTGGCCAACCGCTCTTCACGATCGAACACCAGCACCACCGGCCCGTCCTCCAGGTCGAAGATGCGCGGCTCCAGGGTGTCGCCGACAGCCTCCCGCGCCAGCAGGAGCACCATCTCGCCATCGGCCAGGCGCTCGAAGAAGCGCAGGCGCAGCGCCTCGTTCCCGGGGTCGGCCGAGACGGCGGCATGGGCGGCGTCAAGCAGGGTCACAGGCTCAGGCATCCATCACCTCCCGCACCCGGGCGCGCAGGGCCGGAAGCAGCTCGACCGCGAACCAGGGATTGCGTTTCAGCCACCCCGTATTCCTCCACGAGGGATGCGGCAAGGGAAAGACGCCCTGCCCCGCCACGCCGCGCCAATCGGCCACGGCGGCGGTAACATGGCGCGGGACCGTGCCGTGCCGCAAGCGCGAAGCCTGCCCGCCCCGCGCCCGGCCAGCGCCCGTCGCCGCCCGCGGCGAGCAGTCTCCATCCGCAGCCCTTTAAAGGCCACAAACTGGATGTTAACGATATGGTCGTAGCCATAACGAAGACGCCCAGCAAACGGGTGCCGAGGCCAGGATGATCGAGTTCCGCAACGTGTCAAAATCGTTCTGGACGGGACAGCAGCGCAAGGTGATCCTTGATCGCGCCTCGTTCCGGGTGGAGCTTGGCAATTCCATGGGCATCCTGGCCGGGAACGGTACCGGCAAGACCACGATCATCAACATGATGGCAGGCCTGGAAAAACCGGACGAAGGCGTGATCAGGAAGACCTCGCGCGTGTCCTTTCCCCTTGGCTTCATGGGGGGCGTGAACAACAAGCATTCCGCCAAGGAAAACTGCCGCTACATCGCGCGCCTCTATGGCCTTGACCCGGACTATGTCGAAAGTTTCTGCCGCTGGGTCTGCGGGCTGAGCGAGTATTTCGAGATGCCGCTGTCCACCTATTCCTCCGGGATGCGCAGCCGGTTTTCGTTTTCCCTGCTGCTGTCGATCGAATTCGACATCTACCTGATCGATGAAGGCATGCCCGCCACGGCGGACGTGGAATTCAACCGCAAGGCCGGAAACATTCTTCAGGAACGGCTGAAGAATTCGACGGTCGTCATCGTCTCGCACTCGCCCAAGACGCTGGAGAGGTTCTGCCGCTCGGCGGCGGTCCTGAAGAACGGCACGCTCTACCAGTTCGAGACCCTTGAAGAAGCGAAACGTCTGTATGACTACCAATCCTAAGGCCGCCCGCTACAACACCCGCCCGGTGGAACGACCGGCCCTGCCGGAGGCACCGGATGCGTCCGGTCTGTTCGACACGCAGGACGACGGGTTCGGCACTCTCGACGTTCGCCGGGACGAAGAGCGCGCGCCCCCACCGCCCCCCGTTCCCGAGGTCGGACCCACCGCCGCAGACCTGGCTGACGTCGACGCCCGGCAACCTGCCCGCAAGGCCGGGACGCCCGAGGAAATCGAGGCCGCGCTTGCCCGCATCGCGGCGGAAGGGTTGACCGGCCGCCAGCTTCGACGGGCACTGCTGATCGCGCAAAAGCACCAGATCGCTCCCAAGTCCGAGTTTGACGCCGTCCGCCTGCTGCGAGAGGCCGGGATCGACCCGTTCTCGCGCGCCTCGATGCTGCGGATCGTCAGCTCTCAGGGCCAGGGAGAGCCGGCCGGTCCCGGGGGTGCCGACGCCCTGCCCCGCCAGGCCGGGCGCGAGCTTGCCCGTCTGCCCGGCGACACGGTGCAGCTGCCGAAACGTGCGCGGCCCGTGGCCCTGCCCTCGACCGAACAGCGCGCGGAAGTCAACCAGGCGGCCGAAATCCTGCGGATGCAGCAGGACATCGCGCGCCGCCGCCGCCGCCGGCTGGCCCTTCTGGCTGCAAGGATGTTCGCCTTCGTGCTGTTGCCGACCTTCCTTGCCGGTTGGTACTTCTACAGGATTGCCACGCCGATGTATTCGGTGCGCTCGGAATTCGTGATCCAGCAGGCAGGCCCGGCATCGTCCGGCGGCTCGCTCGGGGGACTTTTTTCCGGCACGGCCTTCGCGACCTCGCAGGATTCCATCGCCGTGCAAGGCTATCTGCAATCACGAGAGGCGATGGGTCGGCTGGACAAGGACCTGGGTTTCCGCGCGCATTTCCAGAACCCCAAGATCGACCCGCTGCAGCGGCTGGACCAGGACGCCACGCTTGAGGCGGCCTACAAGGTCTACAAGAAGTTCCTGAAGATCTCGTTCGACACCACCGAAGGCGTGATCCGGATGGATGTCATGGCGGACGACCCGCTGGTGGCGACGGCGTGGTCGCGGCAGCTGATAAGATATGCGGAAGGTCAGGTCGACAACTTGACGCAACGCCTGCGCGCCAACCAGATGCAGGATGCCCAGGCCAGCTATGATGCGGCACAGGCGTCCCTGATGGAGTCGCAACGCCGCCTGATCGCTCTGCAGGAGAAGTTCAAGATCATCTCCTCCGAGACCGAGGTCGGCCTGATCGTGGGCCAGATCAGCGGGCTGGAGAACCAGATCACCCAGGAAAGACTGGCGCTGGCGCAGATGGAATCGAACCCCGAGCCGAACCAGGCACGGATGGAACCGATCAAGCGCCGGATTGCCACGCTCGATGCGCAGGTGGCCGAACTGCGCGCCCGGATGACCGAAAACAGCGCCGACGCGACCAGCCTGGCGGAAATCCAGGGCGAGCTTCTGATGGCGCAGTCGGACATGCAGACCCGACAGATGCTGCTTGCCCAGGCGCTGCAGTCGATGGAAACGTCCCGGGTCGAGGCCAACCGTCAGGTCCGCTATCTGTCGCTGTCGGTCAGTCCGATCCCGCCCGACGAACCGGCCTACCCGCGCGCCTTCGAGAACACGCTGGTCACCATGTTGATCCTTCTGGGGATTTACCTCATGGTCTCGATGACCGCAGCGATCCTGCGGGAACAGGTCTCGTCGTAAGGGATTGCGCATGAAGGACGTCCAGATCGGCGGGTTGACCGTCGGCAACGACCGGCCGCTTTTGGTCATCGCCGGGCCTTGCCAGCTGGAAAGCCTGGACCACGCCCAGATGATCGCGGGCCGGGTGGCCGAGGCATGCCGGGCCGCGGGCGCGCAATATGTTTTCAAGGCCAGCTACGACAAGGCCAATCGCACTTCGCTGTCGGGCAAGCGCGGGATGGGGATGGAGGCGGGGCTGAACGTGCTGGCAGCGGTGCGCGCGCTGGGAATTCCGGTCCTGACCGATGTCCATGACGCGGGTCAGGCGCGCGAGGCGGCCTTGGCCGTCGACGTGATCCAGATCCCGGCCTTCCTGTGCCGGCAGACCGATCTCCTGCTTGCGGCGGGCGAGACGGGGGCGGTGGTGAACGTGAAGAAGGGCCAGTTTCTCGCGCCCTGGGACATGGAGAATGTCGCGGCCAAGGTGGCCTCGACAGGCAACGACCGCATCCTTTTGACCGAACGCGGGGTCAGCTTCGGCTACAACACGCTGGTGGCCGACATGCGGTCCTTGCCGATCCTGGCGCGGACCGGCTGGCCGGTGGTCATGGACGCGACACATTCGGTGCAACAGCCCGGCGGGCAGGGATCGAGTTCGGGCGGTCAGCGCGAGTTCGCCCCGGTCATGGCCCGCGCAGCGGTGTCTCTGGGCATCGCCGGGGTCTTCATCGAGACGCACGAGAACCCGGACCGCGCCCCCTCGGACGGACCGAACATGATTGCACTGGACCAGATGCCGGCCCTGGTCGACAGCCTGATGCAGTTCGACCGGCTGGCCAAGGCTGATCCGATCCGCATCTGACGTCACGCGATGGCAGCGGATGCCGCACCCGGCCTCTGCACGCCTCACCGGTGACGCCGGTGCGGTGCGATTGCGCGGAAAGGCTGGCTGGGGCGCTAGGATTCGAACCTAGGTATGGCGGTACCAAAAACCGCTGCCTTACCACTTGGCGACGCCCCAACCGTGCGCCGGTGTTTAGCGAAGGGCCCAAGGGCGTGCAAGGCCCTCGGGACGAAAATTTCCGCGGCGGTTCGCGGCTTGCCGGGCACGGGCGGGGCCGCTAGGACGAGGCATGGTGTGGGACACGATCATCCTTGGGGCCGGTGCCGCCGGCATGATGGCGGGGGCAGAGGCCGGACGCCGCGGACGCAGCGTTCTGGTCATCGACCATGCCAGGGCACCCGGCGAAAAGATCCGCATCTCCGGCGGCGGGCGGTGCAATTTCACCAACCTTGGCATCGCGCCCGACCGGTTCCTGTCGCAGAATCCGCGATTTGCGCTGTCCGCGCTGAAGCGGTTCACACAATGGGACTTCATCGCCCGGCTGGACGCGGCCGGGATTGGCTGGCACGAAAAGGCGCTGGGTCAACTGTTCTGCGACGGGTCTGCGACGCAGGTCGTTGCGATGCTGGTCGGCGACATGGCCCGGGCGGGGGTCAGCCTCTGGCTGGACTGCGCCGTCGGCGAGGTGCGGCGCGAGGGGTCCGGCTTTGTCGTCGGGACCGCGCGCGGGCCCCAGACGGCGCGGACGGTGGTCGTGGCGACCGGCGGCAAGTCGATCCCGAAGATGGGCGCGACGGGCTTTGGCTATCAGATCGCCGAACGCTTTGGCCTGCCGCTGGTCGAGACGCGGCCCGCGCTGGTGCCGCTGACCTTCGCCGACCAGGAACTAGCATGGATGCGGCCCCTTGCCGGAGTTTCGGTTCCAGCCCGGGTTTCTTCCGGACGGACCGGCTTTGCCGAGGCGATGCTGTTCACGCATCGCGGGCTTTCCGGGCCGGCGATCCTGCAGATCTCGTCCTACTGGCGCGAGGGCGAGCCGATCCTGATCGATCTGACCCCCGGGCAGGACCTTGCGGCGGGGCTTCGGGCCGCGAAGGCCGCGCAGGGCAAGGTTGCCTTGCGCACCGCCCTTTGTCACTGGCTGCCGGAACGTCTGGCACGGCATCTGGAGGTGGCAGCGGGTGTCACCGCGCCGCTGGCGGAACTGGGCGGCGCGGCGCTGGACCGGATCGCGACGGGCATCCGGAACTGGCAGCTGGTGCCGGTCGGATCCGAAGGCTATCGCACCGCCGAGGTTACCCTGGGCGGGGTCGACACCCGCGCGCTGGACGGCCGCACGATGGAAGCGAAGGGAGTGCCCGGCCTGTTCTTCATCGGCGAGGTCGTCGATGTGACCGGCTGGCTTGGCGGCTACAATTTTCAATGGGCCTGGTCCAGCGGCTGGGCGGCAGGCCAGGCGCTGTAACGCTAGATCTCGATCTTGGCGAACCCGTCGCGCAAAGCGTTCGACCAGGCTTCGGACATCGCGCGGAAGGCGGGATCGCCCGCCTCGATCCGGCGCTTCTGGGTGACCTTGCAGGCGTCGCGGTCGATCACGGCAAGGTCGAGCGGCATCCCCACCGACAGGTTCGACCGCAAGGTCGAATCCATCGACAGAAGCACTGCCTTCTGCGCATCCGACAGACTGGTCGTGGGCTTCACCACCCGGTCCAGGATCGGCTTGCCGTATTTGTGCTCGCCGATCTGCAGGAACGGCGTGTCCTCGGTCGCCTCGATGAAATTGCCTTCGGGATAGATCAGGAACAGCCGCATCGCGCCACCCTTGCGCTGTCCCGCGACGATCATCGATGCCGAAGCCCCCTGCATCGCCGACAGCCTCTCGTCGACTTCGGCCCGGACGGCGGCCAGGCGTGCGCCGACGATCTCGGCCACCTTGAGCAATGTCGGCGCCAGCATGATCGAGGTTTCCGGCGTGGCGTCGGCATCTTCGATCGCCTCGCGCAGCTGGGCGATGGCGGTCTGCGTCACGGACAGGCTTCCGGCGGTCATGATGACGATGACACGTTCGCCGGGATCCTCGAAAGTGAACATCTTGCGGTAGGTCGAGATATTGTCGAGCCCGGCATTGGTGCGCGTGTCCGACAGAAGCACCATGCCGTCGTTCAGCAGCAGGCCCACGCAGTACGTCATCGTCTTTCCCCCGTTCCAGCCCGCACCCTATTGGGCCGACTGGAGGATCGCAACCGTCACATCCATCGCTTCGGTCGCCCCGCCGCGCGCGATGCCGCGGATCGGCGCTGCATCCTGCGCATCGAAGCCCGAGCCGAGCCGGATATACCGCGCGTCCGGGCTGCAGCGGTTCGCCGGGTCGAAGCCCACCCAGCCCAGAGCCGCAACATGCAACTCGGCCCAGGCATGGGCGGCTTCGTGCATCGTGCCGTCTTCGGTGGCGAAGAGATAGCCCGACACATAGCGCGCCGGGATGCCGCGATACCGGGCGCAGGCGATCAGTGCATGGGCGTGGTCCTGGCAGACGCCTTCGCCAAGGGCAAGCGCCTCGGCCGCGGTGGTGTGGGCATGCGTGACGCCGGGACGGTATGCGATGGCACCCGAAACAGCGGCCGAGAGCGCATGGGCAAGCGACAGCATGTCAGCACCGGAGGCGCTTTCGCCAAGGGCGGCAAGGGCCGGGTCGATCCGCGTCGGGGCGGTGTCGCGAAGATAGCAGTCCGCCGCCACTGACTCGCGGTGACCGCGAAGCACACCGGACAGGTCCATCGTCTCGACCGTGCCCCGCACCTGCACGGCAACCTCGGTGACCGGACCGGCGATGGTCCAGCCGCGGACCTCGTCTCCGGCCCCGTCGCGATGCCGCGCCCCCTCGACCCCGCCCGAGACCGTGACCTCCCAGTCGATCACCGCCTGCCCCGCGAAGATGGACGGGGTCAGCCGGTGGCTTTGCACGATGGACCGGACCGGCGCGTCGTATCGGTACAGGGTCAGGTGATCGACCATCAGGCGCATCAGCGCATCTCTCCGCCAAGATAGGCATTGTGGATCGCCGTGGCCAGTTCTGCCGCATCGGTGATGTAGCGGGTCAGGAATTCGTGCAAGCCCTCGTCGAAGATCGCCTCGACGGTGGCGGTCTCGATGCCAGACACCAGGTTGCGCGCCTTGTCCTGCGCCTCGGTCGCGCGCCCGTAGGCCTTGGCAAGGCGGGACAGATGGTTCACCAGCCCGGCGGTGCAAGTCGCAAGCGACCGGGGAGATTGCGGGTTGCAGATCAGGAAGTCGGCGATCTTGGCAGCTGTCACATCGCCGCCATAGGCCCAATGAAACGCCCGTTGCGCGCCCATGGCGCGCAGAAGCGTGGTCCACTGGTAATTGTCGAGCCCGGACCCCACGAAATCGACCCGGGGCAGCAGGACGTAGTATTTGACGTCCATCAGGCGCGCCGTGTTGTCACCCCGTTCCAGATAATAGCCGATGTTCAGGAAATTGAACCCGTCGTTGCGCAGAAGCGTCGCGTCGATCGAGCCCCGCACCATCGCCGCGTGACGCATTGTCCAGTCGGTGAGCCGCGACAGGTCCATCGAGGAACGCTTGGTGCCTTCAAGGCCGCGCAGTTCCTGAAACGCGGTGTTCAGCGCGTCCCAGACCTGGGTCGTCAACGCGGTGCGCACGATCCGGCCATTCTCGCGCGCGGCGGTGATGCAGCTGGCAATGGACGACGGGTTGTCGCGGTCGAAGAAAAGAAATGTCTCGATGGCGCGCTGCACCGGCTCGCCGTGTTTCTTTGCGAAGGCATGGGCCATGCCGGTGGCCTGGAGCAGGCTGTCCCATTCGCTGCGGTAGCCCTGCGCCGAGGGCAGAAGGCTGATCCGGCTGCCGACCTCCAGCAGGCGGGCAACCGTATCGGCGCGTTCCATGTAGCGGGCGATCCAGTAGAGGTTGTCGGCGGTGCGGCTCAGCATCGCGTCACTCCGCCAGAACCCAGGTGTCCTTGACCCCGCCGCCCTGCGACGAGTTCACCACCAGCGAACCCTCTTTCAGCGCCACCCGCGTCAGCCCGCCGGGGACGAGTTCGATCCGCTCGCCGACCAGGCAATAGGGCCGCAGATCGACGTGACGGGGGGCGACGCCCTCCTCGACGAATGTGGGAACGGTGGACAAGGCCAGTGTCGGCTGGGCGATGTAGTTCGCCGGATCCTCGGCCAGCTTCGCCCGGAAGCGTTCGATCTCCTCCTTCGCGGCCTTCGGACCGACCAGCATCCCGTATCCGCCCGAGCCGTGGACTTCCTTCACCACCAGCTCGGGCAGGTTCGCCAGCACATGCGCCAGATCGTCGGGGCGTCCGCACTGCCAGGTGGGCACGTTTCGCAGGATCGGCTCCTCGCCCAGGTAAAAGCGGACCATGTCGGGAACATAGGTATAGACCGCCTTGTCGTCGGCCACCCCTGACCCGGGTGCCGAACAGATCGACACGCCGCCCGACCGGTAGACATCCATCAGCCCCGGAATGCCCAGCATGGACTCCGGGCGGAAGCAAAGCGGATCAAGGTAGGCGTCGTCGATCCGGCGATAGATCACATCGACGCGCTGCGGGCCCTCGGTGGTGCGCATGTAGACATATTCGCCATCGACAAAGAGGTCCTGCCCTTCCACCAGTTCCACCCCCATCAGGTCAGCCAGCAGCGAATGCTCGTAATAGGCGCTGTTGAAATGGCCGGGGGTCAGGATCACCACGGTCGGCTCACCGTTGCACTTCGCGGGCGCAACGCTGGCCAGCGTGCGGCGCAGCTTTTCAGAGTAGGTGTCGACCGGCTCGATCCGGTTTTCGCGGAAGATGTCGGGAAACATCCGCATCATGATCTCGCGGCTTTCCAGCATGTAGCTGACACCCGAAGGCGTGCGGCAGTTGTCCGCGTTCTGATAGACCAGACGGCCCGGGATGCGACCGGCGCGGATGATCTCGCCGCGCCCGTAGACATCGACAAGGAAGGCGTTCAGCGCGCGGGCGCGCTGCTTGATGCCGCGTTCCAGCCGGGCCCATTCGCTGCCCGAAAACACCCGCGGGAACATGTCGAACGGGATCAGCCGGTCGGGGTCCCCGCCTTCGCCATAGACCGCGAAGGTGATCCCGATGCGGCGGAACAGGGCCTCGGCCTCGGCCTGCTTCAGGCTGCGCAACTCCTGCGGCATGGTGGCGATCCAGTCCTGCAACCGGGCATAGGGGATGCGGACCTCGGTCCCATGATACATCTCGTTGAACTGGGTCAACCGCTTCCCCCCCCCACGCCTTCGCCCGACTAGAGCAGAGCCGCCGCCGCTGGAAAAGCCTTTCCGCAGCGACACCGCCCACCTGCCGACCGGATGCTCAAATATTGAGCGCGAGGCGAAGGCCGAGGCGCGTGCGATCGGGTGGGAGGGGTCAGACGGGCGGGGTCATCGGCGCGGCAGATGCGGTGCCAGCACGCTGCGCACCCGGTCGGCGACCGTCTCGGCGTCACCTGCGGCGTCGATCACACGGAAACGGGCGTGGCGGGCGGCCAGCGCCAGAAATCCGGCGCGGGCCCTTTCCTGGAAGGACAGGCCCATGTCCTCGAACCGCAGCTCGGTTCCGGCCCGCGCGGTGGCGCGGGCAAGCCCCAGGGAAGGGTCAAGGTCGAAAAGCAGCGTCAGGTCGGGTTCGACACCGATCATCAGTACATGCAGCCGGTCCACCATGTCGGTCAGGTCGCCCCGGGTGATGCCCTGGAAGATCCGCGTCGAATCGGCGAAGCGGTCGGTGATGACGATTTCGCCCCGGTCCAGCGCCGGGCGGATGGTTCTTTCCAGATGATCGCGGCGGGCGGCGGTGAACAACAGGATCTCGGTTTCCGGCGACCAGCGATCCACATGGCCCTCCAGCACCAGGCGGCGGATCTCCTCGGCTCCGGGACTGCCGCCGGGCTCACGGGTCAGGGTGACAGTGTGACCGGCCCGGCGCAGCGCCTCGGCCAGCAGCCGACCCTGCGTGGACTTTCCCGACCCGTCGATGCCTTCGAGCGAAACGAAAAGCCCGGCCATTCAACTGGCCGGAGACCCGAGATAGCGTGCGTAAAGCACCTCGGCCGCCGAGGTCAGGCGTTTGACGAACCCGGCCTTGCCGACATCGGCCTCGGCCACCAGGGCCACGCGGCGATCGGGCAGGTCCGGAGAAAAGATGATCATTTCGGCCACCGCGTCGCCCTTGGACACCGGCGCGATCAGCGGCCCGTTGTAGACGACTTCCGCCTTCAGGCCGTCCTGCGCCAGGGCCGGGATCAGAAGACGGATGTCTTCGGCCGGAACCAGGCCGACCGTGGATGCGTCGCCAAGATGGACCTCGGCCTCGGCCACCCGCACCCCGGCCTTGGCGACGGTCTTCTCGGAAAACTGCCGGAACGCCCAGTTGACGATCCGCTCGCCCTCCTCGGCCCGGGCCTGATCGGACGGCAGGCCCGAGAAGGCAAAGACGATCCGCCGGTCGTCGACGCCGATGCCGAGACCGAGAAGCGGGTTGCGATTGAAGCGGTTGTCGGGAGAGCGCCCCTTGTATAGGTATTCGGTCTCGGCAAAGATCGGATAATATTCGGGAAATTCCTCGATCAGGCGCTTGCCGAGGATGCCCAGATCCCGCATCGACATGCGCTGCGCGGGGTCTGGCCAGCCGCTGGAATTGACCAGATTGGTGGCGGTCATGCCAAGCGCGCGGGCGCGTTCGGTCATCTGCCGGGCAAAGGCCTCTTCGGTTCCGGCCAGTCCTTCGGCGACCACGATGGATGCATCGTTGCCCGAATTCACGATGATGCCCCGGATCAGATCCTTCACGGACGGGCGATCCTCACGCTGCAACATCATGGTCGATCCGCCCTCGCGGGTCATCTGGACCGCACGCTCCGAGACGGCGAAGGTCGTATCCATCGTCACGCGACCGTCCTTCAGCGCCTCGAACAGCATGTTGATGGTCATCAGCTTCGACATCGAGGCCGGGGGCACCGGCTGATCGGCATTCTTGTCCATCAGGACCGTGCCCGTGGTCATGTCATAGACCCAGGCCGCGGCGGCGGCGGTCTCGAAGGCGCGCGCCGGAAGTGCGGTCAGGGCCAGGGCAAAAAGGATCAGGGCGGGGCGCAGTCGGTTCAGCATCATGGGCCTTCCAGTGTCACTTCAGGAAAAAGGCGTCGGCGAACCCGGCGGCCTTGATCTTTTTCAGCATCGCGTCGTCACCTTGCACGACGACGCCCCACACCGCCTTGCCGTCGCGGTCGGACTTCTGCGGCGTGGCGGTGACACCGATCTTGGCCAGCGCTTCGGCGGCCCGCCGGGCGTTGTCCTCTTTCGAGAACGAGGCCACCTGGATCGGGCGGACCGGGCCGCTTGCTACGGCAGGGGCAGCCTTGGCGGCGGGAGTTTCGGCTGCAGGCACCGGAGTTTCGCCCACGGTCTTGCGCTTGGGCGCGGCGGCGGCGGACGCGGCCAGGGGCGCGCGGGCGTCAAGCGGTGCCGATTCGATCGGCGCGATGGCAGTGGTTTCCGGTGTGGCGGTCGGAGCCTCGCCTGCGGCCGGGGCGGTGCCGGCCTTGGCGGCAGAGGCTGCGGCCTTGGCTTCGGCGGCAGCCTTTCTCTTGGCCTCGCGGGCGGCCTTGGCCTCGGCCCGGCGCTCCTTCCAGGTCTTGCGCCTGGGGGGCTCGTCACCCACGGCAGTCGTCCCGTCGGCGACGACCGCAGCGGCCCCGGCGACAGGGGCGGCAGGCACACCGGCGGCTTTGGAGCCGGTCTTCGCCGCTCCCTCAGCCTTGGGCTTCGCTGTCCCGTCGGCCACCGCGGCAAGGGCAGCGGATGCGATTGCGGCGGCTTCGTCAGCCTTGGCGGAGTCAGCGCCCTTCGCCGGATCCGTGCCCGCCGCCTTTGCGGGGGCCTTGACCGCGGGCTTGACGGCAGTCTTGCCCGCGGCTTCGCCGACGCCCTCGACCTGGGCCGCGGGCTTTTCGGCAGGTGCCGCATCGACCACGTCGACCTTGCGCAACGCGGTGACACGGATTTCGGTCGGCTGCCCGGCGAGGATCGCCAGCGCCTCGGCGGCATCCGACGACAGTTGCAGCCGCGGTCCGGGATTTTCACGTTCCCGCTTGAACAGCGCCCCCGTCACGGATTTGCCGGTCGCCGGGTTGAACATGATCACGCGTTCGGGGTTGGTCACTTCGGGGGCGGCCACCCAGATGCCGCCAAGCGATGGCCGTCCATCCCAAAGCGCGCTGTCTGTCGTCTGGAACACTTCGGGGGCCTCGACATCCTGCGTGCCCGCCTGCTTCTTGGCCGAAGGTCCTGCCAGACCGGCCCCGCCTGCGGCACCGGCCTTTCCACCACTTTCGACGCATCCCGCCAGCAGACCCGCTGCCGCCACACCGATTAGGATAACCCGGAGGCCCGCTCTTGCCATCTTCCGCCCTCAGAACCGCGCGGTCTGTGCGCCGCACTTGACCCATGACCATTCCCGTGACGGGGGCAAGACGCCCGGGCCATTCCGCCCTTTTCGCCACAGGCAATACCTGTCTTTAGGGGTTAGCATACTGCCTTGCGCAAGCGGTGGGAAGGGCAGAGGCGCAGAGGCCCCTTCACGATGCGCGGAAATCGCCTCAGCCGTCGGCGCTTGGTCCCGCAAGCACGGCCTTTCAGAATCGTTCGGCGGCGGCTATGCGGTCCGGGCCGCGTCCGGCCTGGCCCGGGTGCAGGGAAGTGTGGCCGAGTGGTTTAAGGCTCTGGTCTTGAAAACCAGCGTGGGGGGAACCCCACCGTGGGTTCGAATCCCACCGCTTCCGCCAATCCGCCTCTGCACCTGCCCCGCCGTCCTGGCGGCTTGAGTTTGCCGCGCCGGGCCAATACACCATTGGGACCAAGGAAGGACCGTCCCCATGCGCATTCATCAGGACCTCGCCGACACGATCGGGAACACGCCGCTTCTCAAGCTGAAGAAGGCTTCGGAAAGCACCGGCTGCACGATCCTGGGCAAGGCCGAGTTCATGAACCCCGGCCAGTCGGTCAAGGACCGGGCCGCGCTTTACATCATCAAGGACGCTGTCGCGAAGGGCAAGCTCAAGCCAGGCGGCACGATTGTCGAGGGCACGGCCGGAAACACCGGGATCGGTCTGGCACTGGTCGGGGCCTCGATGGGGTTCCGCACCGTCATCGTGATCCCGGAAACGCAGAGCCAGGAAAAAAAGGACATGCTGCGGCTGGCGGGGGCAGAGCTGGTGCAAGTCCCCGCGGCGCCGTACCGCAACCCGAACAACTATGTGCGCTATTCCGGCAGGCTGGCAGAAGCCTTGGCCAAGTCCGAACCGAATGGCGCGATCTGGGCGAACCAGTTCGACAATGTGGCGAACCGCCAGGCCCATCTGGAAACGACCGGCCCCGAGATCTGGGACCAGACCGGCGGCAAGGTCGATGGCTTCATCTGCGCGGTGGGTTCCGGCGGCACGCTGGCGGGCGTGGCCGAGGCCCTGCAACCCAAGGGCGTGAAGATCGGCCTTGCCGACCCCGAAGGTGCGGCGCTGCACAGCTTCTATACCACCGGCAAGCTGGAAGCCCCCGGCAACTCGATCACCGAAGGCATCGGCCAGGGCCGGATCACCGCGAACCTCGAAGGGTTCAAACCCGATTTCAGTTATCGCATTCCAGATGCCGAGGCGCTGCCGATCGTCTTCGATCTGCTGACGGACGAGGGGCTTTGCATGGGCGGGTCCACCGGCATAAACATCGCGGGCGCGATCCGCATGGCGCGCGAGATGGGGCCGGGCAAGACCATCGTCACCATCCTGTGCGACTATGGCAGCCGCTATCAGTCCAAGGTCTACAACCCGACCTTCCTGCGCGAGAAAGGCCTGCCGGTGCCTGCATGGCTTGATCAGGCGGGCCGGGCGATCCCGACGGTCTTCGAAGACGCATGAGGCGGCTTGTCCTCTGGCTGGGACTGGTGCTCGCGCTGGCCGCCGCGCCGGTGTCGGCGCAGGACCAGACCGGGCAGAACGTCACCGCCGCCACCGGACCGGCGGCGGACGGGGCGGATCTCGACTATGCGCTGTGGCAGCGGATGGCCGAACGGGCCGAGGCCGAGATCGAAAACCGCAAGACGCCGACGGTGCGGATCGAAGAACTGAGGGCGCAACTCGCCAAGTGGCGCGCGGCCCTGATGAACGCGCAAAGCGCCAACTCGGCCCGGATCGCCACCGTGCGCCAGCAGATCGACGCGCTTGGCCCGGTTCCGGCGGACGGGGCCGCCGAGGCCAACGAGATCTCGGTGCGCAGACAGGAACTGGCAGGCCAGCTTGTCAAGCTGCAGGCCCCCGGAATTGCGGCCGAGGAAGCCTACCGCCGCGCCGACGGCCTGATTGCCGAAATCGATCGCACCTTGCGCGAACGCCAGGCCGACCAGCTGTTGCAACTCTGGCCGTCGCCCCTGAACCCCGGCAACTGGCCCGAAGCGGCGATCGGCCTTGCCGACACCGTGCAGCGGCTCTGGGACGAGACCGCAGAGGCCTGGGCCGATCCCAAGGCACGGCGCGGGCTATTCGACAATCTGCCGCTCATCCTGGTGCTGGTCGTGGTCGCCGTGGCGCTGGTGGTCTATGTCCGGCGCTGGATCGAAGGCTTTGCCGAACGGCTGCACGAGGGTGCATCGGTCCGCGGGCGGGATTTCTGGGCGCTGATCGCCTCGCTGGGGGGGATCTTGCTGCCCGCGCTCGGCGTCGTGGCGCTGGCTTGGGCGCTTCTGGCCAGCGGGATGCTAGGCGAGGTCGGCAGCCGGATCGCCACGGCCCTGCCCGTCGTGGGGCTGGTCGTGTTTTCCGCCGCCTGGCTTGGCGCCAGGGTCTTCCCGCGGGTGCAAGACGACGGGGCGGTCCTGCCCCTGCTGCCCGAACGCCGGGCCGAGGGCCGGTTCCTGTCGGTCCTGATGGGGCTGGTGATCGGCGCCGACATGCTGCGCGCCGCGGCCATGGACGCGCAGGCCTATTCCGATGCCACGACCGCAGTGATGTCCTTCCCGATCCTGCTGACCGGCGGGCTGGTGCTGATGCGGCTGGGCCGGACGCTGCGCAAGGCGCGCGAAACGGACGAAAAGGGCGGCAGCTATTCCCTGCGGCTGACCCAGCTTCTGGCACGAGCCCTGACCGGTCTGGGCGTGCTTGGACCCGTGCTTGCAGGGTTCGGCTACGTTCAGGCCGCCGAGGCGGTGATCTACCCGGCGATCCTGTCCTGTGCGCTGGTCGCGTTCCTCTTCATCCTGCAGCGGCTGATCGGCGACGCCTGGGCGTTGTTCACCCGGGCCGAGGCCGCCTCGGGGCGCGATGCGCTTGTGCCGGTCCTTGCCGGCTTCGCCCTTTCCATTGCTTCGCTGCCGGTCCTCGCCCTGATCTGGGGCGCGCGGTTTTCCGACCTGACCGAGCTTTGGACCCGTTTCACCGAAGGCTTCCAACTGGGCAGCACCACGATCTCGCCCTCGAATTTCATGATCTTCGCCATCGTCTTCGTGCTCGGCTATATGCTGACCCGGCTGTTCCAGGGCGCGCTGCGCACGACGATCCTGCCGAAGACCAGGATGGATCAGGGCGGGCAGACCGCGCTGGTCGCTGGCATGGGCTATATCGGCATCTTCCTGGCCGCCCTCATTGCGATCAACGCGGCGGGGATCGACCTCTCCGGCCTTGCCATCGTCGCCGGTGCCCTGTCGGTCGGCATCGGTTTCGGCCTGCAGCAGATCGTGTCGAACTTCATCTCGGGCATCATCCTTCTGGTCGAACGCCCGGTCAGCGAAGGCGACTGGATCGAGGTCGGCGGCGTGCAGGGCAAGGTGCGGGCGATCTCGGTCCGCTCGACCCGGATCGAGACCTTCGACCGCAACGACGTGATCGTGCCGAACGCCGACCTGATCACCGGTCGCGTCACCAACTGGACGCGCTTCAACCTGTCGGGCCGGATCATCGTGCCGGTCGCGGTGGCGATGGGATCGGACACGCGGCGGGTCGAACAGATCCTGAGGGAAATCGCCGAGGAACAACCGCTCGCGATCCTGAACCCGCCGCCGGTGATCGTCTTCATGGGCTACACGCCGACGCAGCTGACCTTCGAGATCCGGGTGATCCTGCGCGACGTGAACTTCGGCCTGCAGGTCCGCAGCGACATGAACCACCGGATCCTCGAACGCCTCGCCGCAGAGGACATCGCCATCGTGCCGCCCCCTGCCCCGCCGGTCGCGCCCGACCCGGTCAGGACTGCCGAAACGGTTCTGGCCCTGGCCGATCTGCTCGACCGCGAGAAGGCCGCGCCGCCGCCAAGGTTGCGCCGCAAGCCCGCAGCCCCCGAACCCGCGGCCGCGACGAAAGGAGCCGACCGATGACCGAGCTTCTCTTCCGCGACGACGCCTATCTGACCACGGCCGACTGCCGGATCATCGGCCACACGCCCGAGGGCGGATTGATCGTCGACCGTTCGGTCTTCTACGCCACCGGGGGCGGCCAACCGGGCGACAGTGGCGAGCTGGACTGGGGCGGAACCCGATTGCCCATTGCCACCGCCCTGAAGGTCGAGGGCGGGATCGCGCTCATTCCGGCCGAGCCGACGCCGATGCCGCCCATCGGCGCGCCCGCCCGTCAGCTGATCGACTGGGGCCGCCGTTTGCGCCACATGCGCGTCCACACCGCGCTGCATCTGCTGTCAGTGGTGATCCCGCTGCCGGTGACCGGCGGCCAGATCGCCGCCGACAAGGGGCGGCTCGACTTCGACATGCCCGAACCGCCGGGCGAGGCTGCGGCGCTGGAAGAGGCGCTGAACCGCCTGATCGAGCGCAACCTGGCGGTCAGCGACCAATGGATCAGCGACGCCGAGCTTCTGGCCAATCCGGGCCTGGTAAAGACCATGTCCGTGCACCCGCCGATGGGCCAGGGCCGTGTGCGACTGGTGCGGATCTCCGAAGCGGATGCGCAGATCGACCTGCAACCCTGCGGCGGCACCCATGTCCGGCGCACGGGCGAGATCGGCCGGGTGGAAATCGGCAAGATCGAGAAGAAGGGACGCCAGAACCGTCGCGTGTCGATCATCCTCGCCTGACGTCCAGCCAGCCCGCCCCGCCCTTCCGTCGTCCCTTGCGATGCCATCCACCCCGGGAAAACATCGGCCAGCCCCGAAAGCCCCTTGAACGCACCGCCAAACCCGGAGTATCAGCCCCCGACGGACAGTTGGCCGAGTGGTCGAAGGCGCACGCCTGGAAAGTGTGTAGGCGGGGAACCGTCTCGAGGGTTCGAATCCCTCACTGTCCGCCACTTGCCCTCGCGAAAGCGTTCTCCCGATCCGGCTGCGGCCGGATTTTTTCGTTGTTTTCGAGGGTTATGCGGGAGGGGCTGTTAACCGACCCACGCCCCAAAGGGCGCACACGCGTTCTCTCCGGGCCGACATTCTCCAGACCTGTTAACCGGACCATTTTCGGTTCAGAGCCGCAAGATCCTGAAAAGCCAACAAAACCTTGTCCGACCGCGATGATGACGTTCGCTTTGGCATCTGCTTCGAAAGCGCGACTGGCATCGGAAGAGAGCGTGACCTAGTGTTCCCCACCTGACGAAGGATTCCCATCTGCGGTGAGGCGTGTCATTGTCTGGGCATGAGACGTGATGACATCTGCCTTTACCTTGGCCCCGCCGACCGCGCGCAGCTGGAAGCGCTGTGCGCCAACCGTAACACGGCCCGGAAGGTCGTCTGGCGCGCCGAGATCGTGCTGGCGACGGCGGATGGTTGCGGCACCAGCGAAATCATGCGGCGCGCCCAGACGTCCAAGCCCACTGTCTGGCGGTGGCAGGAGCGCTATCTCGACGAGGGGATTGCCGGGCTCAGGCGCGACAAGACCCGGCCGTCGCGGGTGCCGCCGCTGCCACGGGAGACGCGCCTGAAGGTGATCGCGAAGACGGTGCGGGAAGCCCCGCCCGATGCGACGCAGTGGAGCCGCTCCACGATGGCCGAAGCGGTGGGGATTTCGCCGTCGAGCGTCGGCCGCATCTGGGCGGGTGAGGCGGATCAGAAATCGATCCAGTGAATCGATTTCCCGCCGAACGGGCTCAAGCCGCACCTGGTGCGCAGGTTCAAGGTCTCGAACGACCCGATGTTCGAGGAGAAGGTCACCGAGATCGTCGGGCTCTATCTCGATCCGCCGGAAAGGGCCGTCGTGCTGTGCGTCGACGAGAAGTCGCAGATCCAGGCGCTCGACCGGACCCAGCCCGGGTTGCCGCTGAAGAAGGGGCGCGCGGCCACCATGACCCATGATTACAAGCGCCACGGCACCACCACGCTGTTCGCCGCCCTCGACGTGAAGTCGGGCATCGTCATCGGCGACTGCATGCCGCGCCACCGGGCCAGGGAGTTCCTGACTTTCCTGCGCCGCATCGACCGGGCCGTCCGCAAACCCCGCGACATCCACCTCGTGCTCGACAACTACGCCACCCACAAGACGCCCGAGGTGATGGCCTGGCTCGAGAAACATCCGCGCTTCAAGCTGCACTTCACGCCCACCAGCGCATCGTGGATGAACCTCGTCGAACGCTTCTTCGCCGAGATCACGACACGGCGCATCCGCCGGGCAAGCTACTCCAGCGTCGACGAACTGGAGACCGCGATCTACGACTACCTGCTGCAGCACAACGCCCGCCCGAAACCCTTCGTCTGGACCAAATCCGCCGGAGACATCCTCACCCGGGAACGCCGCGCACTGGATGCCCTCGATGAAATCCGCGGAAACAGGTAGCAAATGTCAGACTCGGAACACTAGCGGGAAGGCCCACTTTGCAGAACTTCTCAAAAACATCGGCTCTGTAGTTGATGAAGTTCGCTTCATTTACTGCGGCATTGGCGCCGACGTGGACGAACTCATCGGAAGCCACCTGTCAGTTGGAAGAATGTTTGAACCCATCGAGGTTGAAAAACTTAGCCACGATAGCCTTTGGAGTATCATTGAAGTTACGGCTGACGCGCTTGGTGTTTCTATACCACGAGGCATTTCGCTTAGAGTTGGAGTAATCAGTGATGGCTTTCCTCACTACGTCCACCTAATTGGAGAATGCTTATTCTACACAATGCATGACGACCCTGTAGAAGCAAATGTTTGCTCTCAGTTGCACTTCGAGAAGGCTCTAAAAGAAGCACTTAGCAAAGCTGAACCATCGCTCCGAAAGATCTATCAGATGGCAACAGAGAAGTCAAAGAACCGTGTCGACTATGAGGAGGCGCTTTGGGCCTTGGCAGATCGGACTGCTACTCGGAGACAAATTAAAGAGATCTACGACTCTTCGTATATCCGAATTTGTTCAGAGCAAACAAAGCAGGCACCGCTTACAAAGGAAAATTTCAACCAGCGCGTGCTAATGCTTAGGAAGGACAGTCACGCCAAGATCATTCAGGGTCATGGATCTGGTTGGTTCTCGTTTCGAGAGAATGTTGTTCGAGGCTATGTCCGCATGAAAGCA
>NCDY01000157.1 GCA_002280405.1 Rhodobacterales bacterium 32-66-9
CACTTCGGCGTCGATCGCCTCGAGTATGCTGTCGGCGGCGAAGGGGGGCGGCACGTAGATCGCGGTGGCGTTTGCCCCGGTCTTCTCGACGGCATCATGAACCGAGTCAAAGACGGGCAGACCGAGGTGTTCGGTCCCGCCCTTGCCGGGGGTCACGCCGCCGACCATCTGCGTCCCGTAGGCGATGGCCTGTTCGGAGTGGAAGGTGCCCTGGCTGCCGGTGAAGCCCTGGCAAATGACCTTGGTAGCTTTGTTCACAAGAACGGACATGCGTTGTCTCCGTAGGGCGGGGTTCACCCCGCCGATGATCGGTCGCGAGGCGGGGTGAACCCCGCCCTACGGGTTATCCCTTGACGGCCTTCACGATCTTCTCGGCGCCATCTTTCAGGTCATCTGCTGCGATCACGTTAAGACCGGATTTGCGGATGATGTCCTTGCCAAGTTCGACGTTGGTGCCTTCGAGGCGAACCACGAGTGGCACCTTGAGGCCGACTTCCTTGACCGCCGCGATCACGCCTTCGGCGATGATGTCGCAGCGCATGATGCCGCCGAAGATGTTCACAAGGATGCCTTTGACCTGCGGGTCGGAGGTGATGATCTTGAAGGCCTCGGTGACTTTCTCTTTGGTCGCGCCCCCGCCGACATCAAGGAAGTTGGCGGGCTCGGCGCCGTAAAGCTTGATGATGTCCATCGTGGCCATCGCAAGCCCCGCGCCATTGACCATGCAGCCGATCTCGCCATCCAGCGCGATGTAGTTCAGGTCGAACTTCGAGGCGGCAAGCTCCTTGGGGTCTTCCTCGGTCTCGTCGCGCAGGGCGGCGATGTCGGGGTGGCGGTAGATCGCGTTGCCGTCGAAGCCCATCTTGGCGTCGAGCAGGCGGAGGGTGCCGTCCTTCAGGACGCAGAAGGGGTTGATCTCCAGCATGTCCATGTCTTTCTCGATGAACAGCCGGTAGAGGTTCTTGACGATGCCCACGCAGGATTTGACCTGCGCGCCTTGCAGACCCAGCGCAAAGGCGACGCGGCGGCCGTGGAAGTCCTGCAACCCGGTGGCGGGGTCGACGGTGAAGGTGTGGATCTTTTCCGGCGTGTCGTGGGCCACATCCTCGATCGACATGCCGCCTTCGGTGGAGGCGACGATGGAGATGCGGCTGGTCTGCCGGTCGATCAGGAGGGCGAGGTAGAATTCGCGGGCGATGTCGGAGCCGTCCTCGATGTAGATGCGGTTGACCTGCTTGCCGGCGTGGCCGGTCTGGGCGGTGACAAGCGTGCGGCCCAGCATCTGGCGGGCGAATTCGGCGGCTTCTCCGACAGAACGGGCCAGACGGACGCCGCCCTTTTCCCCGGCTTCGGGTTCCTTGAAATGGCCCTTGCCGCGGCCCCCGGCGTGGATCTGCGACTTGACCACCCAGAGCGGACCGTCAAGCTCTCCTGCCGCGGTCTTGGCGTCTTCGGCCTTGATGACGACGCGACCGTCCGCGACCGGGATGCCGTAGCTGCGCAGAAGCTCTTTCGCCTGGTATTCGTGGATGTTCATGCGGGCGCCCCTTTGCAGCCGGGAGAGTGTCAGGCGCGTTCTGGCATGGCCCGGGGCGTGAGCCAAACGGCAAATGCCTGAAATGCGGGGAAAATGCCTGGAAAGTGTCTGATGTGATCACGGGTAGGAAATTTGTGATCACAAGGTTGAAACGTGTGATCACACGGTGGCGGTAGCGCCAGATGCGGCGGCGACTCACCCCGGCGGTGGTCAGATTGACAAGGATCAGCGCGCTTGCGAAGCCTGTGGCCCCAGAGAGGGAGGCCGACATGCCGCGCCCAAGCGCCAATGACATCACGCAAGACATGCTGCCGAAGATCAGCCACGGACGGGGGGTGTATCTGTGGGATGTGGACGGGCGGCAGTACATCGACGGCTCGGGCGGGCCTGCGGTGTTTTCCATCGGGCATGGCGACCGCAGGGTGAACGAGGCGGTGGCCAAGCAGATGGAGCGGGTGGCCTATGGCTACCGCTATCTCTTCTCCAGCGATCCGCTGGAGGAGATGAGCGAGATCATCCGCCAAGCCACGGGACTGGCGGACATGGTCTATACGACCAGCGGGTCGGAGGCGGTGGAGAGCGCGGTGAAGATCGCGCTGCAGTACCACTTCGACCGGGGCGATCCGGGGCGGGTGAACTTCATCGGGCGCAGGCGATCCTGGCACGGAAACACCTTGATGGCGACCGCGCTGTCGGGGTTTCAGGACCGGCAGCGGGCCTTTGCGGCGGCATTGCCGATGGTGGGGCGGGTGAGTGCGGCAAATGCCTATCGGCTGCCTTCGGGGGTAAGCCGCGAGGGGCTGGTCGCGCATCTGGCGGCGGAGCTGGAGGCGGAGATCGTCCGCCTCGGGCCGGAGACGGTGGCGGGCTTCATCTTCGAGCCGGTGGTCGGTGCGGCGGGCGGGGCATTGCCCGCGCCGGAAGGCTATGGGCGCGCGGTGGCGGAGGTTTGCCGACGGCACGGCGTGCTCGTCATCTGCGACGAGGTGATGTGCGGCTCGGGCCGGACGGGGGTGTGGCGGGCGTCGGAGGCGGACGGGATCACGGCGGACATCATCACGGTGGCGAAGTCGCTGTCGGGGGGGTATCTGCCCCTTGGCGCGGCGGTCTACACGCGGGAGATCGCGGAGGTGATGGCGGCGGGTCATGGCGGGCCGCTGACGGGGCATACCTATACCGGGCACACGGCCTGTCTGGCCGCCGGGGTGGCGGTGCAGAAGATCGTGGCCGAGGAGGGGCTTCTGGCCCGCATCCGGGACAAGGCGCCGCGCTGGCAGGCAGACCTGCGGGCGCGGCTGGCGCATTTGCCTGCGGTCGGCGATGTGCGGGGGCGGGGGTATTTCATCGGGGTGGAGGTGGTGGCGGACCCCGGGACGAAGGCGCCGTTCGCGGCGGCGCTGGGGGTGAACGGGCGCATCCGGGCCGAAGGCTTGCGGCGCGGGCTGATCTGCTACCCGTCGGGCGGGCATGTCGACGGGGCAGCGGGGGATACGGTGATCCTGGCGCCGCCGTTCAACGCGACGGACGGCGAGCTGGACGAGATCGCGGAGAAGCTGGTGGCGGTGCTGGAGACGGTGATCTCGGGTCTTTGAGGCGCCGCGCGGGTTGGGGCGGGTGTCAAATTGAGCGCCTTCGGCGCGAAGACCCTTTGTCTCGCCTCACCTGCGTGCAGGACGCAGGCGAGGCTCGGGATCTGCCTCCGGCGGGGATATTTGGCGAAGGGAAAGCCGGAGGGTCAGTTCAGGAAGACGGCGAAAAGCATCGCGTCGCCCTGGAGGATGTCTTCGAAGTCGCGCCAGGACTGCATGGACATCTGCGGGCCTTTCTCGGCGTAGGGGAGGAGGCCTTCGCCCTGAATCCAGGTGACGAGGTCGACGGGGGGCGGGTTTTCGAAGGCCTTCTTCAGATTGATCCCGGCCTCGGCCCCGAAGCGCCAGTGGGGGATCAGCAGCTCTCCTTTCAGGACTTTCTCGGCGTCGGCGAGGACGGCACGCCAGCGGTCGCCGGTGCCAGGGGGCATCCTCAGGCCCAGGCCGGAGGTCTGGCCGTCGTTCGGGATCCATTCGCCGGTGTCGTCGGTCTCGAGCGCGACGAGGGACCAGAACCGGCGGTTTTCCGCGATCATCGACAGGAAATGGTCGTAGGCCTTCTGTGCCAGCGCCTTGTCGGGCGTCGTTGCGAGCGCCAGGAGGACCATTGCCGCGCGGTCGACCTGGCGGCCGAACATCATGTCCATCGCGTTCCTGGGCGGCGTCGTGCCCCAGAGGGCGTAGAGCGCCTTGGAACTGTCGAGAACGCGCTGGATCGCGGGTTCGGGGTCGTAGGCGAGCGCAGTCGAGGCGACGCCGGA
Source organism: Rhodobacterales bacterium 32-66-9 (assembly GCA_002280405.1). Classification (GTDB taxonomy): domain Bacteria; phylum Pseudomonadota; class Alphaproteobacteria; order Rhodobacterales; family Rhodobacteraceae; genus Tabrizicola. The sequence continues at coordinate 3,888 of NCDY01000157.1, forward strand.
CAGGAAATGGGTGTAGGCGGCAAGCCAGGCGGCGTCGGCGGTGTCGAAGGTGATGACCGGGTCTGCGACCGCGACCCCCATGCCTCGACCGCCGCCAAGCGCCATGCCGGTGACGGCGGCGAGGTCTTCGCCGGGCTCGCGGGTGCCGTTGGCGTTGATGTCGAACCAGAGATCGGCCATGCGGACCTCGAGCGCGAAGGGTTTGTCGCCGAGTTGGGCGAGGGCCGCGCGCGAGGCGTCCATGTCGGCATCGAGGTTGCGGATCAGCGCGGTGAAATCGGCGGCCTGGAAGGGGATGGCGTTCGGGTTCTCCGGGATGGGGAGGCGGAGGATGGGGAGTTCCGACCAGTCGGCCTTGACGCCCGTCTTCCAGCGCAGTTGCAGAGCCTGTTCGATGCCGCCAAGGAAGCGGAGGCCCGCGAGAGCGAAAAGATCCTCGTTCGTGGGGGCGGGCAGGGCGGCGAGGCGGGATTCCGTCGCGGAAAGGCCGGCGCGGGCGATTTCCTGCGAGAGGGTTTCGGCAGACAGGGGCGTGGCAAAGAGCAGGGCGAGGGCGAGGGTGCGCATTGAGGCCTCCTATGTTCAGTGGAGTGTGGGGCTGCGCGGAGGGCGGCGCAAGGTGTGGAAGGCCCTATGTGGCGGTCCAGAGAACCTGACCACGGGGGAGAAGCATCGGCTGGCGGGAGGCGGTGAAACCGGCGGCGGTGATGGTGGCGGTGACCTGGGCCGCGCTGATGTGGTAGGGCGGGCGGTCGGGATGGGTCACGACGCCGTCGGGTTGCCGGGTGGAGGTGGCGCTGTCGGAGAGGAAGACGGTGAAGAGGGTGGTGCGGAGGTTCGGGATGGCCAGCGTGACGGCATCGGGGATGCCGGGGAAGGCGAAGTCCCGGTCCTCGACGAGGTGGTCTTCGGGGAGGGCTTCGGGCTGGGGGAGTTCGTGGAGACGCCCATGCCGCATGAGGGCGAGGGAGGCGTCGGTGCCCCAGTAGTGGCCGGGTTTCAGGAAAGGCACGGCCTTGTGGCCCAGCCGGAGCGCGCCGCAGCCGATGTCGAGCAGGTGGTCGTCGGGGGTCATGTCCGCCGCCAGGAGCGCCCGCATCTGGACGCGGCCCGTCTCGTCCCAGCGGCCGCCGACGATGTCGCGGTGGCGGCCCCTGGCGATGGCGTCGTCATAGAAGCCGGGAGCGAGGTAGGGGGAAGCTGGCCTCAGGCTTTCGGGTCCTTCTTGGCGGCGGCAGCGGCGGCCTTCATCCGGGCGAGGAGTTCCTCTTTGGTCTCGCGCGGGGGGGTGACCGACTTTGGCGCGCCCTTCTGGGCGTGGTCGGGGCCGCGGAGCGTGCTGCGGGCGCCCTTGGGGTTGCCGGATTTCGAGTAGTCCATCGGGGGGTCCCTTCGGGGTGGTGTGGCCCTTGGGGATGCCGGATTCGGGGGGCGGGGGCAAGAGGTGTCGTGGGTGCCCACGCGTGGTCAGGTTTGTGGCGTGTGGGAAATCAAGGGGTTGGCTGTGGGCGTTAAGGAATGGGTAACTTTTGTCTGTGGTCCTGTGATTGGTCGCTACGCCCGCAACGAGGCCGCTTTGAGTGGAACGGTGCGCGGGATGACTGGTAGGGTGTGCGCTCTGCGCGGGAGTATCTGGGAATAGAGCAAAGGCTGGGGGGATTGGTTTTTTGACTTGGGGGGAGTCGGTCTGAAGCCCGACCTACCGGGGTGGGGACGGCGAATGCGGGAGAAACGTGTTTTTGCCGCGAAAGCGGGGACCCGGTTGATAGGGCATCGACTGGGTCCCCGCCTTCGCGGGGATGACAGGGGGGAGGAGTCGGGGCAGGCCCCGACCTGCGTCAGGCGAGCGACGGGTCGATGGCCTTGCAGGCGGCCACGAGGCCGCGCACGGCGTCGACGGACTTGTCGAGCATGGCTTTTTCGGCCGCGTCGAGTTTCACCTCGACCACCCGCTCGACCCCGCCTGCGCCGATGATGACCGGGACGCCGACATACATGCCGTCCAGCCCGTAGGCGCCCTTGACGTGGGCGGCGCATGGCAGAAGGCGCTTCTGGTCCTTGAGATAGGCTTCGGCCATTTCCACGGCGCTGGCGGCGGGGGCGTAGAAGGCGGAGCCGGTCTTGAGCAGGCCGACGATTTCCGCCCCGCCGTCGCGGGTGCGCTGGACGATGGCGTCAAGTTTTTCCTGCGTGGTCCAGCCCATCGCGACGAGGTCGGGCAGCGGAATGCCGCCGACGGTGGAGTAGCGGACGGACGGGACCATCGTGTCGCCGTGGCCGCCGAGGACGAAGGCGGTGACGTCCTTCATCGAGACGTTGAATTCGACCGACAGGAAGTGGCGGAAACGGGCGGCATCGAGAACCCCGGCCATGCCCACGACCTTGTTGTGCGGCAGGCCGGAGAATTCGCGCAGCGCCCAGACCATCGCATCCAGCGGGTTGGTGATGCAGATGACGAAGGCGTTCGGGCAATGCGACTTGATGCCTTCGCCGACCGCCCTCATCACCCTGAGGTTGATGCCGAGCAGGTCATCGCGGCTCATCCCCGGTTTGCGGGGCACGCCGGCGGTGACGATGCAGACATCGGCGCCCCTGAGGTCGGCGTAGCTGTTGGTGCCGGTGAGGGCGGCGTCGAAGCCTTCGACCGGGCCGGACTGCGCGATGTCCAGCGCCTTGCCCTGCGGGGTGCCCTCGGCGATGTCGAAGAGGACGACGTCGCCCAGTTCCTTCAGCGCGATCAGATGCGCAAGTGTGCCGCCGATCTGACCGGCGCCGATGAGGGCGATCTTGGGTCTGGCCATGGGAGCCTCCGTTGGGGTGTTTCGGGGCTGTGGGTAGCGGCTAAACCGGCGGCTGTCCAGCCTGCGGAGGGTTACGGTATACTGTTGTATGCAGAAAAATGCGGCTTTCGGGCAGCGAAAATTACGGTTAGCGGTAACGACTGCGGAGGGCGCGATGGCAGAGGTCTGGTTCTGGGTGGCGGCAGTCGTTGCGGCGTCGCTTGTGGGGATGGGCAAGGGTGGCGTGCCGATCGTGGGCATGCTGGCGGTGCCGGTCATGGCGCTGGTGATGAACCCGGTGGCGGCGGCAGGGATGCTTTTGCCGGTCTATGTGGTGTCCGACATGTTCGGGCTTTACGCCTATCGCGATGCCTTTGACCGTCGCGTGCTGGCGATCATTCTGCCCGGGGCGATTGCCGGGATCGGGGTGGGTTGGGCGACGGCAAGCGTGGTGCCCGAGGCGGCGGTGACGCTGCTGGTGGGCGCGATCGGGCTGGCCTTTGCGCTGAACCTGATCCTGAGAAAGCCCGCGGTGACCGATCCCAAGCGGGGCGAGGTGGGCCCGGGCCTGTTCTGGGGGGCGGTGACGGGGTTCACGAGCTTTGTCAGCCATGCGGGCGCGCCGCCCTATCAGGTCTACACGCTGCCTCTGGGGATGACGAAGGCAGTCTTTGCCGGGACCTCGACCATTGCCTTTGCGGTGATCAACGCGGTGAAGCTGGTGCCGTATTACGCGCTGGGCCAGTTGAACCCCGGGAACCTGAAGCTGGCGGCGGTCCTGGCGGTGCCGGCGACGATTGCGGTCTTTGCCGGGGTGGGGCTGGTCAAGTGGATGCCCGAGCGGCTGTTTTTCCGGCTGGTGACCTGGGCGCTGCTGCTGATCTCGCTGAAGCTGATCTGGGACGGCGTGCGCGGGCTGATCTGACCCGGAAGCTGCGGGATCGGCTGCGGCTGACGTGCTGTGTCCGCGGCTTTGTGCCAGGGTGTCCGGGGAGCCCCCCCCGTACCCTCTTCTTCTCGCCACGCGGGGGGAGGGAAGCACTGGCGGCGGCGGTTCAATGGCAGGAGGGCGACGCGGATGTTGCCGGAAGCGGATGAGCTCTATGCCAGTCTGGCGCTGCGGGACGGGCGGTTCGACGGTCTTGCCTTCGTCTGCGTGGCGACGACGGGGATCTTCTGCAAAATGACCTGTCCGGCGCGGACGCCGCTCCGACGGAATGCGGCGTTCCGCACCACGGCGGCAGAGTGCCGGGCCGCGGGGTTCCGGGCCTGCAAGCGGTGCCGCCCGGTCTAGACCTTGCGGCCCTTGGCGGGGAGGTCTTCGCGCAGGTCTTCATGGCCCGACCCGGAGGCCATGCGGCACATCCGACCGTCGGGCAGGGTCATCGTGATCGTCCAGGTGCCGGTATCGTCGGCGGCATAAAGCTCCATCACCGCGGTCTCGCCTGCGATGCCGACCGCGCGGCGGGTTTCGCCGAAACGGTCGGCGAGAAGCTGAAGCACCCGGTCGCGCGCATCGCATTGCGGGGCGCCGAAGGCGACATCGGCAGCCGCGATCATGCCGCCGAGGCCGAGCGAGAGGGCAAACATCGTCTGGTTCATGCGAGGGGCCTTTCTGACTGATCCTGCGATGAGGGTGCCGGAGCATGCCTGCCGACGGGTTAACGCCACGGGCGGCTGGTGGGTCGGCCAGGACATATGCTGCGCTGCGGCAACTTTTCGCTTGCCGTTTCTGTCCGATCCGTGCTTTCAAGCGCAAGAATGTTGCGCAAAGGCGAGTCGTGGAAACGAGCGGAGCCCGTCCCTACCGGTCTGTCCTGTACATCCCGGCCTCGCGCGAGCGGGCGCTGGAGAAGGCGCGGGCTCTGCCTGCCGACGCGATCATCTTCGACCTCGAGGA
>NCDY01000015.1 GCA_002280405.1 Rhodobacterales bacterium 32-66-9
ATGCAGCTTGACCAGATGCTGAAGATGGGGGGCATGCAGGGCCTGATGGGGATGATGCCCGGCATGGGCAAGATGTCCGCCCAGGCCGAGGCCGCGGGCCTGAACGACAAGATGCTCCACCACCAGATCGCGCTGATCAATTCCATGACCAGGAAGGAACGCGCAAACCCCGATCTTCTGGCCGCCAGCCGCAAGAAGCGCATCGCCGCCGGCGCGGGTCTGGACGTCGCCGATCTCAACCGCCTGTTGAAACAGCACAAGCAGATGGCGGACATGATGAAGAAGATGGGCAAGGGCGGCATGGTGAAGAACATGATCAAGCAGTTCCTTGGCAAGGGCGGCATGCCCGACCCGTCGAAGATGTCGCCCGAGCAGCTGGCCGAGATGGCCAAGGGCATGCAGCAGGGCGGCGGCCTTGGCGGCATGGGTGGCGGTCTTCCCCCCGGCATGGGTGGCTTGCCGCGCGGGATCACCCTGCCTGCCGGCCTCAGCGGACTGATGAAGAAGAAGTGATGTATTGGCTTGCACAGGACACTGGCGGCAGTCCGGCCCGGGAGGCGTGCGCATGACCGCCCGCAGCCAGGCCGTTGCGCGAAATGACGTCGCTGCGCACGCAGAGGCGGAAGAAAGACGCCGGGAAGACGTGACGACGACGTCGGAAAAGGGGCTTTGATGGACACCGCAACCCGGGCCGCCGCCCTTCTCAAGGATCACCGCGACGCCATCGACCGTCTGGATGCTATCCTGGTCTATACCCTGGCCGAACGGTTCAAGCAGACCCAGGCCGTTGGGCGGCTCAAGGCCGAACACGGGCTTCCGCCCAGCGATCCCGACCGCGAGGCGCGGCAGATGGCGCGGCTGCACCAGCTTGCGACCGAGGCCGATCTTGACCCCGACCTCGCCAAGAAATTCCTGACCTTCATCATCAGCGAAGTCATCAGGCATCACGAGAAACTGCAGAAATAACCGGGGCTTGCCTCGGCACTTGCCATTCAAAGGAGAAAACCAAATGGCTATGAAAATCCGTCTTGCGCGCGGCGGCTCCAAGAAGCGCCCGTTCTATTCCATCGTCGCGACCGACAGCCGCATGCCGCGCGACGGCCGCTTTCTGGAAAAGCTCGGGACCTACAACCCGCTTCTCGCCAAGGATGACGAAAAGCGCGTCGTGATGAACATGGAGCGTGTGCAGCACTGGCTGTCGGAAGGTGCCCAGCCGACCGACCGTGTCGCGCGGTTCCTGGAGGCCGCCGGTGCCCGCCCGAAGGCCGCCCGCTCCAATCCCAAGACCGGCACCCCCGGCAAGGCGATGGCCGAGCGTGCCGCCAAGAAGGCTGCCCGCGCCGCCGAGCCTGCTGCCGAGTAATGATCCCCGGCCTGGGCCTTGTCCGGCGCGGGATCACGCTTGTGCTCTGCGGGGTCGCCTTCTGGGCGGGCCTGCGGCTGGCAGAGGGGCGGCAGGTTGAAGCCTGCCGCGATGCCGGAGGGGCCTGGGACCAACGCGGCTTTTGCACCGGAGCCCTGCCATGACCGATGATCTCATCTGCATCGGTGCCATTGCCGGGGCGTTCGGCGTCTCGGGCGAAGTGCGGCTGAAGAGCTTCTGCTCCACGCCGACCGACATCGCTTCCTACGGCCCGCTCCTGTCAGAGGACGGCAGCCGCGAGTTTCACATCTCCCTCACCCGCCCTGTCGCGGGCGGGCTTGGGGCACGGATCCGGGGGGTATCGACCAAGGAACAGGCTGACGCCCTGCGCGGAACCAGCCTGTATGTGCCCCGCAACCGGCTGCCCGGTCTGCCCGACGACGAGTTCTACCACGCGGATCTGATTGGCCTTCTTGCCCATGACACGGGCGGAGTGGCACTTGGCAAGGTCACCGCAGTTTACAACCACGGGGCGGGGGATATCCTCGAAATATCGCCCGCCGGTCATAAATCGGCCCTGCTTTTGCCCTTTACTGCGGCAATCGTGCCCAATGTTGATCTTGCGGCGGGGCGTATCGTCGTTGACCTGCCGGAAGAGTCCGACTGATCCCGTCGTCCTGCATGGCCGCCGGCTGGTGAGAAGGAGAAAAGGGAACATGCTGACCCGCATGCGCCTGGTGAAAGGTGCGACCGCACTCCTGTACGTCGGGCCCCTGATTGCCGGGCTTGGCGGCTTCGGCTGGACGATGACACTGCCCTTCACTGCGATCTTCGTCGTCTGGTTGATGATCCTGCGGCCCGAACAATGGCCCGCCTCGCCCGAAGAATGGCTGACCGCACCGGCCTGGCTGGCCGCGTTGGCGCAAGTCCTGTCGCAGATCGTGCTGGTCGCGATCCTGTTCGGCGTTGGGCGCGGCCTTGGCGGGCTTGCCGATATCGGTGCAGTCAACCTGAACCCGATGCTGCCCCTGTCCATCTCCTTCGTCTCGATCCCGCTTTGTCGCATGCTGTGGGACGCCGACGAAGCGGCAAGCCAGGGTTATTTCCTGGATGAAGAGGCCAAGTTGGCCTACGCCGACAACGCCGCAGGACAAGCGGCGACAGCGATCGTCCCGCTTCTGAACCTGCCCGACGCCGCCCCTGATGCGGATGTCGCCCGGGCGGTTGCCGCAGCCCTGGACGTGCCCGCGGCCGAACTGCGTCTCAATGCCCTCGTCGCTGCCCTTGCCCAGCCGAACCGCAGCCATGCCGCCCTGCGCCAGGCTCTGGTAGTCTGGGCGACGGAACCGGAAATCGTGGCACCCGCCCAGGTGGCCGGAAGCATGGCCAGCGCCTTCGCCATTGCCGGAGGCAACTTCGATCTTCTGCGCCTTTACGTGCCGCGCGCCTTGGCGCTGATCGCCGCTTTCCCGAACCGGGCAAGCGATTTCCCGCATCCCGCCCGCCTGATCGAAGTTGCCGAGTCGGCGCCACAGTCGGACTTGCCGGCCCATCTTCAGGCCGATGTGCGGGACGGCCTGCGTGCCCTTGCCCGTTCGGTCGAGGCGGCGCTTGCCGGCTTGCCCGTGGCGGCTCCGGCGGTCGAGCCTGAACCCATGGTTGCCCCGGTCCGGCGCACCGCCTGACGCAGGGCTTTTCCACCCCGGCGTTTCGCGCTAAGCCGGCTTCATGTCCGACGCCTCCGACACACCGAAAAGCCATGGTCGCCTGTCGATCCGCGCCAGCCTGACCCCCCGCGACCTGATGGAGGAGCCGCGGCTGGTGCAGGGCGCGTTCGTGGCCAAGGTGATCACGCTGCTGCCCGAAGCCTTCCCCGGCACATTGGGCCTGTCGCTGACCGGAAAGGCACTGGATGTCGGTCTCTGGCGGCTGGAACCCATTGACCTGCGCCTGTTCGGCGAGGGCAAGCACCGCACTGTCGACGACACCCCCGCGGGCGGCGGCGCGGGCATGGTCCTGCGCCCCGATGTCGTCGATGCCGCCCTGCGCCATGCCCGCGTCGGCACTCCCGTCGACCGGGACCGCTGGCCGGTCGTCTATCTGTCCCCGCGCGGTGCGCCCTTCACGCAGCAAACGGCACGCCGCTTTGCCGCTTGCGAAGGCATCACGCTGCTGTGCGGACGGTTCGAAGGGGTCGACCAGCGCGTCCTTGACCACCATCAGATCGAGGAAATCTCGCTGGGTGATTTCGTCCTGACCGGCGGCGAGATCGCCGCGCAGGCCATGCTGGATGCCACGGTCCGCCTGCGCCCCGGCGTCCTTGGCAATGCCGCCTCGACCGAGGAGGAAAGCTTCTCCGACGGCTTGCTGGAACACCCGCATTACACCCGGCCCGCGACCTGGGAGGGCCGCGACATTCCTGCGGTCCTGCAATCCGGGAACCATGCCGGGATCGCGAAGTGGCGCCGCGCCCGGGCCGAAGAGCTGACCCGCGACCGCCGCCCGGATCTGTGGGACAAGCGCCGCGGCTGAGGCCGGGACTTGACCAAAAACGCGCTTCCCCCTATACGCGGCGGGTCCCGGGCGCTTGTCCGTCGGACCCGATTCCCTTTGCCCGCCTGCCTTCTTCCGCAGGGTCACCGCACGGGGCGCGGATCACACACAGCAGGCGCCACCTGCGGCGGGCTTCCTGGGCAACCAGGGGGGACCCGGACGAAGACCGGAAGCTCTGGCGCGGCATCATCTCTGCGGAACCACCGCAGGCAGAAAAGGAGCCCGCGCATGAACCTCATCGCGCAGATCGAGGCAGAGCAGATCGCTTCCCTCGGCAAGACCATCCCCGACTTCAAGGCCGGCGACACCATCCGTGTCGGCTACAAGGTGACCGAAGGCACCCGTTCGCGCGTTCAGGCCTACGAAGGCGTCTGCATCGGCCGCAAGGGGGGCGCGACCATCGCCGCCTCGTTCACCGTCCGCAAGATTTCGTTCGGCGAAGGCGTCGAACGCGTGTTCCCGCTGTACTCGACCAACATCGACAGCATCGAGGTGGTGCGCCGCGGCAAGGTTCGCCGCGCCAAGCTGTATTATCTCCGCGCGCGCCGCGGCAAATCCGCCCGGATCGCCGAGGACGCCACCTACAAAGCCAAAGCCGAATAAGGAGCGGATCGATGAAAGCCCAGATTCACCCCGAATACCATACGATCACCATCAAGATGACGGATGGTTCGACCTACACCACGCGCTCGACCTGGGGCAAGGAAGGCGACCAGATGTCGCTGGACATCGACCCGCTGGCCCACCCGGCCTGGACTGGCCAGCAGGCGAAACTGCTGGACACCGGCGGCCGCGTGTCGAAGTTCAAGAACAAATACGCCGGCCTGGGGTTCTGATCCCGGCCAGTGCAGGGAATTAGGAGGGCGCGCCGAAAGGTGCGCCCCATTTCGTTTTGGCTGCCTCATCTTCGGCAGAATCCCGCTTCCCCCTGCCTTGGTCCCCGCATAAGAAAGCGCCGGGACCAAGGGCAAGGAACAGCATGGCGCGGATCATCGTCGTCGGGAACGAGAAAGGCGGCTCGGGCAAGTCCACCACCTGCATGCATGTCGCCACTGCCCTTGCGCGGCTTGGCAAGCGGGTTGGCGCGCTTGATCTCGACCTGCGCCAGAAAAGCTTCGGCCGCTACATCGAGAACCGCCGTGCCTATCTGGCCCAGGCTGGCCTGACCCTGCCAACGCCCGATTACCGCGAGTTGCCCGAAGTCGATCCCGCCTCCGTCGTTGAAGGCGAAAACGCGCAGGACCGCCGCCTGACGCGCGCCATCGAGGCGATGGACGGCGAAATGGACTATATCGTCATCGATTGCCCCGGCAGCCACACCCGCCTGAGCCAGGTCGCCCATACCCTGGCGGACACGCTGATCACCCCGCTGAACGACAGTTTCGTCGACTTCGATCTTCTGGCCCGTGTCGACGGGCTGACCGGCAGGATCAAGGGTCCGTCGATCTATTCGGAAATGGTGTGGGGCGCTCGACAGATGCGGGCGAAGGCCAGGTTGGCCCCGATCGACTGGATTGTGGTCAGAAACCGCCTCGGCGTGCAGGCGATGCACAACAAGAAGAAGGTTGGCGCGGCGCTGGAAGAGCTGTCCCGTCGCATCGGCTTTCGCGTGCTGAACGGGTTTTCGGAACGGGTGATCTTCCGCGAACTGTTCCCGCGCGGGCTGACGCTTCTCGACCTCAAGGACACCGGCGTCGATCAACTGAACCTGTCGAACATCGCGGCCCGACAGGAATTGCGCGACCTGATTTCGGGCCTCAGGCTTCCGTCTCTGGCTGTCGGCTTTTGAACACCGGGCCGCCAAGGCCGTGCTGATTGACCACGCGGATGCGCGTCACCTTTTTGAGGCGCTTGTCGAACGGCGAGTCGTCCTCGACCTTGCGGGTCCGGCCAAGACCCAGTTTCTTCAGAATGCGGATCGTTTTATTCATCTGGGGCGTCCTTGTATCGATGCCCGATTCTGGAAAGCAAGCAGGGCAGGACTAAGGCATGTTACGACAAATGCTGCGTCGGGTCTGTGCTGATTTGGCGACACTTTGTATCCGATTCCGCCACATATAGGGCAATCTGGGGTTGAATGTCATAGGGATCGTGTCCCAAGCCAGTCGATCCAGGCCGGCCGAGACCCCGAGAAGACGTTGATGTCGACCGGCCCGGCGATCCCCGGCACCAGCCCGGTCAAGCTGTAGTGCCAGAAGCTCCAGGCGATTCCGTCATGGACGCCGTTCGGGTGATCGGCGACGGATCGCAGCCAGAATTCCACACCCGCCAACCGCCACAGCCCGGTGTCCTCGAAGAAATCGACCGTGGTGTAGATCATCGGACGCTTGCCGTGGTGGCGCTCGAGGTTGTCGAGGAAGATGCGCGCTTCGTTACGGATCGTCGCCCCATCCCGGCACGCCAGGTGCAAAAAAGTCGGCAGAGTGAAAGAGCCTCGGATCATGGCTGGCGTGTCGGTGGCAGCCGAAACAGCCTGTGCTTCAGCCAATTCGATGGCGTCAGCGACCGCGCATCACGCAAAAGGAAAGTCGCCAGCTGTCCAAGCTGAGCGGTCGCGCCGCCAGAACCTTGCGGGCGTAAAAGCGCGCAGATGGCATCTGACCGCTTCGCAGGGCCCACCAGGCCCACCGAATGTGATCGTCGGTGGCATCGCCGACGGCTTGTCGCTCGATTTCTTTCGGCATCGGTGCCCCCGTGCGCGAAGCGGCCTCGCAGATCGCACGATAATGGGCTGCGGCCTGAGCTTCTGATTGAGTCCGGCCTATGGATTTGGGGTGCTGGCGATAGTGCAGCAAGAGTTCGGGCATGTTGGCGACCCGGGTCGCCTCGGCCATACGGAGGAAGAAATCGATATCCTCGGCATGTTTGAACCGGTCGGAATAGCCATTGATCGACTGCGCAACCTCGCGTCGGAACAGGACAGTGGGGTGCGATATCCCTTCTCTGCCAATCATCATCCTGGCAACGATCTCATCGTGACCCAGAGGGTTTGGCATCGGTGCGATCGGGCGACCGTCCGGATCCATGAACATGATCTGGGTCCCGACGAGACCGCACTCCGGGTTGGCCTGAAGATAAGCCACCTGGCGCGAGAAGCGGTCGGGAAGCGAGATGTCGTCGCCGTCCATCCGCGCGACAAGCGTGCCGGTTGCTTGCTCCAGAGCCTCATTCAGCGAAGGAACGATTCCCCGGTTTTCGCGAGAGATCACGCGGATGCGCGGATCACGAGCAGCGGCGGCCTCCACGATTTCGGCGGTGCGATCCTTCGACCCGTCGTCGATGATGATAAATTCGAAATCCCGGAAGGTCTGGTTCAAGATGCTGTCGATGGCAGCCTGCACAAACTGATCGCAATCATAAACCGGCATCAGGACCGATAGAAGCGCCGTGTCATGCACCCTCATGCCGATCAACCAGAAAAGAGAAACTTCTCAATATCTTGGTTAGAATGAAGGCGTCTGGTTGTAAATGAAGCCTCGGTGTCGCCTAGCTGCGGCCAAAGCGCGCAGGGTCAAGCTGCGCCACCAGCCCGGCGTCCAGCTCTGGCATCCGGCCCGCGATCAGGTCGGCAGCCAGACGGCTGGCCGCGGGACAGGTCTGGAACCCGTAGCCACCCTGTCCCGCAAGCCAGAAGAACGAAGGCTCCCGCACATCCGGGCCGATCACCAGCACCCGGTCCGGTGCAAAGGTCCGCAGACCCGCCCAGCTTGCCAAGAGCCGCGTCACGGGTTCGGTCACCATCTCTTCATACCGGGCGAGGCCTTCGGCCAGCACCATGTCATCGGCCCAGGCATCGTGCGGCTCCATCAGGTCTTCCTCCGCAGGCGAGACGATCAGAGCCCCCGCGTCGGGCTTGGCATACCAGTCCTCACCGGGACCGAACATCATCGGCCAGCGGCCGACATCCTGCCCGCCGGGTGCCGGAATGCGCGCCATCGAGCGGCGATAAGGCGTAAAGCCAAGGGGCCGCACGCCTGCCATTGCCGCCACCTGGTCGACCCAGGCCCCGGCAGCGTTCACGATCATCCGCGCCGTGAACTCTCCCGCCGCCGAAGACACCCGCCAGCCCGCGCCGTGTTTCGCGATGGCCTGAACCCGCGCCCTGGGCAGCACCCTTGCGCCACGCCCCCTGGCCTCGCGCGCAAAGCCCTGGACCAAAAGGTCGGTGTCCACATCCTCGGCATGGGCGGCATATCCCGCCATGGCCACGACCTTCGGGTTCAGGATCGGCACGAACCCCTGCGCTTCCCCGACGCTGATACGGTCGAACTCCATCGCCCTGAGGTCACGTTCGAAGCCCGCGTCCGCCCCGGACTTGGCCACCAGCAGCAGCCCGCGCGGCGACAGCAGCCCCGGAAAGCCGCGGAAATGTGCTTCTGACGCCAGCGACAGTTCCACGACAGCAGGCGCACCGTAGCGCGGCTCATACAGGGCCGCCGACCGGCCGGAAGCGTGATGGGCCAACGCGTCCTCGGCCTCGAGCAGGATGACCTGTCCCAGTTCGGACAGCCGTGCAGCCGCCGAGACCCCGGCAATCCCGCCGCCGATGATCAGGAAATCCGCGTCCATGTTTTGCCTCCCGCCGCGAAAAAGGGGCATGGAAACCCATGCCCCCTTCGTTCCGGTCTCGATATCCAAAGTCGACGGGGGCCGGAACCCCCGTCATGGCCACTGCGGCCTGATCACTGCGGCCCGATCACTGCGGAATATCGCCGACGATGCCTTCGACGTAGAAGTTCATCCCCAGCAGGTCGGCGTCTGGGGCCACCTGTCCTTCGGCCAGCCAGGGCGAGCCGTCCTGCTTGTTGATCGGTCCGGTGAACGGGTGGTACGTCCCCGCCGCAATCGAGTCGCGCAGGGCTTCGGCTTCGGCTTTCACGTCGGCCGGCACCTTGTCGGTGATTTCGCCGATCAGCACTTCGCCGCCCGCGATTCCGGCCCAGGTATCCTTCTGCTCGTAGGTGCCGTCCAGAAGGGCACCCACGCGCTCGATATAGTAGGGCCCCCAGTTGTCGATGATCGACGTCACCCGCGGCCCGTCCTTGTATTCCGCCATGTCGCTTGCCTGACCAAAGCCGATCACCTTGCCGTCGGTCTTGGCAGCCTCGGCCAGCGGTGCGGTGGAATCGGTGTGGCTCGCGATCACGTCCACACCCTGGTCGATCAGCGCCTTGGCCGCGTCGGCTTCCTTGGCAGGGTCGAACCAGGTGAAGGCCCAGACCACCGACAGCTCGACGTTCGGATTCACCTTCTTGGCGCTCAGATAATAGCTGTTGATCCCCATGATCACTTCGGGAATCGGGAACGAGCCGATGTAGCCGATCTTGTTCGACTTGGTCATGCGTCCGGCGATCAAGCCCTCTACCGCGCGGCCTTCATAGAAGCGGGCATTGTAGGTCGAGACGTTCGGATAGTCGCGCCTGAAGCCGGTGGCATGCTCGAACTTCACATTCGGGAACTTGGCAGCGACGGCATTGGTCGCGTCCATGTAGCCGAAAGAGGTGGTGAAGATGATGTTGCAGCCGCCCAGCGCCATCTGGGTCAGCACCCGCTCGGCATCGGCCCCCTCGGGCACGCTTTCCTGATACTGGATCTCGACCTTGTCGCCGAACTTCTCCTTCAGCGCCATCGCCCCCTGATGGTGCTGGTAGGTCCAGCCGCCGTCGCCGATCGGGCCGACATAGACGAAGCAGGCCTTGACCTTGTCCAGGCCTTGCGCAAAAGCGCCTCCGGTCAGGGCCAGAGACAGCCCCATCGCGGCCGTGGCCAGCAGATTTCTCCGTTTCATTCCGTTACTCCCCTTGGTGGCAGGACATTGCGCCCTGCAGTTATAGGCCTCAGCGTGAGGCGTGAAAGTTCTGTCCCAGCGCCGCTGGGGCGCCATTCGCCTTGCGACCCGCCGACATGATCACCAGCACGAGGATGGTTATCAGATAGGGGGCCATCGACAAGTACTCGACCGGGATGCCGGACCCGGCGACCTGCAGGTTCAACTGCAACACGGTGATGCCGCCGAAAAGATAGGCACCGATCAGCACCCGCCAGGGCTTCCACGAGGCAAAGACCACGATGGCCAGCGCGATCCAGCCCGCCCCTGCCGTGATGCCGTCCACCCATTGCGGCACCCGGGCGAGGGAAACATAGGCCCCGCCCATCCCCGCCATCGCCCCGCCAAAGGCGATGCAGCCCAGCCGGATGCGGTTCACCTTGTAGCCCAGCGCATGCGCCGCCTCGTGGCTTTCGCCCACGGCCCGGATGATCAGGCCGATGCGCGTGGATTTCAGCACCCACCACAGGACCGCCGTCATCGCGATGCTGAAATACACCACCCAGTCGTGCCCGAACACGATCGGCCCCACCACCGGCAGGTCCGCCAGCGCATCCGGCAAAAGCTGTCCGGTCGGCGGCGGCTTGATTCCGTTGTAGCCTTGCCCGCCCAGGCTGGAGACTCCCAGCCCGAACAGTGTCAGCGCCAGCCCGGTCGCCACCTGGTTCGCCAGGAACGCCTGCGTCAGCAGCGCGAAGATCAAGCTCAGCGCCGCCCCCGCCACCGCGCCGCCGATGAAGCCCAACACCGGGCTCCCGGTCTGCACCGCCACGACGAACCCGCCCAGGGCCCCGATGACCATCATCCCCTCGACGCCCAGGTTCAGGACGCCCGCCCGCTCCACCACCGTCTCGCCCAAGGCCGCCAGCAGGATCGGCACGGCGCTTGCCATCAGCGTCGCGATCAGGACGACCGGATTGATACCACCAAGGTCCATCACTTTGCTCCCATTCCAAACCCAAGGACCAAACCAACGACCACACCTGCCACCAGCCCGCTGGACACGACCGCCATCTGGCCCATGGTCTGCAGCGCCGACCTAGGTTGCTCGTCTTCCGGGTCCGACTTCAGCCAGTTGCCAACAAGCCAGAAGATGCCCCCGACGGGCGCAAGCACCAGCAGCAGAATCGGTATCCCAATGACGCTTTCAAGGCTGTTCTCGGAAACGGCAATGCCTGCACCTGCCAGACCAAGCAAAGCGCCGACAACCATAGCTACCATGAACCTCATGCCCTCGCCCCCACCGCCAGCCGGAACCGATAGTTCGTCAACACATCCACCGCGAGCAGGAAGAACAGCAGCATCCCCTGGAACACCTGGATCGCCGCGTCAGGCAGGCCGAGGTTGGTCGATGCCATCTCGCCCCCCACATAGGTCAGAGCCATCAGAAACCCCGCCAGCACGATCCCCAGCGGATTGAGCCGCCCCAGGAAGGCCACGATGATCGCCGTGAACCCGTAGCCCGTGTTGAAGTCGATGGAAATCTGACCCGCTGGCCCGGTCACCTCGAACAACCCCGCCATCCCGGCCAGCGCGCCACTGATCCCCATGCACAAGACCACCAGCCGCGCCGGGTTGATACCGTGGAACCGCGCCGCCCGGGGCGCTTGCCCCGCCAGCCGGATCTGGAACCCTACCTGATGCCGGGTCAGCAGGATAAACGCCAGAACCGCCGTCACCAGCGCCGCCACGCCGCCCCAATGCAGGCCAAGCGGCTCATAGATGAAATCATTCCGCGCCGCAGGGTAACTGCTGAAATTCCGGCTGCCCGGAAACCCCATCCCCTCGGGGTTCTTCAGGAACCCGGTCGAGGCCTTGGCCAGGATCGTCTCGGCCACATAGACCAGCATCAGACTGACCAGGATCTCGTTCGTGTTGAACCGGGTCTTCAGGATCGCCGGGATCATCGCCCAGACCCAGCCGCCGAAGGCCCCAGACACGACCATCACCGAAAAGATCCAGCGACTTTCGGTCGGAAAGACCGCCAGTCCGACGGATGCGCCGAAGATCGCACCCATGATGTACTGACCTTCCGCCCCGATATTCCAGATGCCCGCCCGGAACCCCAGCGCCAGCCCGATGGCGATCAGGATCAGCGGCCCCGCCTTCACCAGCAGCTGGCCGCGCAGATAGAATGCGAACTCGCCGAAGATAGGGTCCCAGAAGATCGTGCGGATTACCTCCAGGGGTGCCTTCCCCATCGCCGCGAACAGGGTGCCGCCAGCGATCATCGTCAGGATCACCGCTGCGGGGGGCGTGGCATAGAGCCAGAACCGGCTGGGGGTCGGGCGCTTTTCAAGCCTCAGCACACCGCATCCTCCCCGCGCCAAATTCCTTCGAAGGAATTTGCAAAACTCTTCGAAGAGTTTTGGTCCCTAGCCCACATGATGCGCTACCTCCATCCCGTGCGCGCCGCCCATCATCAGCCCGATCTCGTCCATCGTCAGGCCCTCGGTGGGCCGGGGCCTGGTCAGCCGCCCCTCATTCAGGACGGCGAATGTGTCCGACACTTCCAGCAATTCATCCAGGTCCTGGCTGATCACCACCACCGCGGCCCCTTCTCCGGCCCGGTCCAGGATCGACTGCCGGATCTGCGCCGCCGCCGCCGCATCCACACCCCAGGTCGGCTGGTTGATGACGATGACAGAGGCACCTTGCATCAGCTCGCGCCCCATCAGGAACTTCTGCAGATTCCCTCCCGACAAGGCACGCGCCGCCACATCCGGCCCAGGTGTGCGCACGTCGTATTCCGCGATGATCTCCTCGGTGAACTTGCGCGTCCCGGCCCAGTCGACGAACCCGTTCCTCGTCAGCCCCTTGCGGACGGCCGCTGTCAGAAACGCATTCTCCACCAGGGTCATGTCCGCCGCCGCCGCGTGGCCGTAGCGATCCTCGGGCGCGGCCACCAGCCCCGCGCGCCGCCGATCCACCGGACCCCGATCTCCCACTGGCTGCCCGGCGACCCGCACCTTGTCGGGCGCGGCCTGCAACTCGCCGGACAGGGCCAGAAGCAGCTCATCCTGCCCGTTCCCGGCCACCCCGGCGATTCCCAGCACCTCACCCTTCGCCACGGTGAAGCTGACCCCTTTCAGAGAAGTCCCGAACGGGATCGGCGATGCCACCGACAGGTCCGAGACCCCAAGCGCCACATCGCCCTTCGCCGCCTGCCGCCGTTCCGGTGTCTTCAGCGCGCTGCCCACCATGAGCTCCGCCATTTCCCGCGCAGTCTTCTCGCGCGGGGTGCAAGTCGCCACGACGCGTCCACGCCGCAGGATCGTCGCCTCGTCGCACAGCGTTTTGATCTCCTCCAGCTTGTGGCTGATGTAGAGGATCGCCGTCCCCTCGCGCGACAACTGCCGCAGCGTCCGGAACAGGATCTCCACCTCCTGCGGCGTCAGCACGCTGGTGGGTTCGTCCATGATCAAGAGCTTGGGATCCTGCAACAGGCACCGGATGATCTCCACCCGCTGCCGCTCTCCGGCCGACAGGTCCCCGACCATCCGGCTTGGGTCCAGCGGCAACCCGTACTCCTCGCTGACTGCCCGGATCTTCGCCGCCAGTTCGCGCATCGGCGGCGGGCTCTCCATCCCGAGCGCCACGTTCTCCGCCACATTCAGCGCCTCGAACAGGCTGAAGTGCTGGAACACCATCGCCACGCCCAGCCGCCGCGCATCGGCCGGTTTCGCGGGCTGATAGGCCGTCCCGCGCAGCGTCATCTGACCCGAGTCGGGTCGCACCAGTCCATAGATCATCTTGACCATGGTCGACTTGCCCGCCCCGTTCTCGCCCAGAAGCGCGTGTATCTCGCCTTCGCCGATGGAAAAGCTGACATCGCTGTTTGCCACCACCCCGGGATAGGCCTTGGTGATCCCCTCCACCCGCAAGAGTTCCGGTCGCGTCATGCCCGCTTCTCCCCCACCGCCGTCATGGGCGCGCGAAGCAGCTCCGCCACCACACCCACCGCAATCGCCTGCGGATGCTTGCCCAAGGACGGATCGCCAATCGGACATCTGATCCGTCCGATCTCTGCCGCCTGATGCCCCAGCGCCTTCAGCCGCGACCGGAACCGCCCCCATTTCGTCGCCGACCCGATCAACCCGCAGGACCGGAACCCGCGCAAAAGCAGCCGATGGCACAATTCGAGATCCAGCGCGTGCGAGAACGTCAGCACCAGATGCTCGGCCGCCAGCGGCGCATGATCCGCCAGCATTGCTGGATCGTCGGCGGGAACCATCGTCACACCTTCCGGCACACTGTCGGGGAACCGTTCCGCCGCCACATCGACCCAGGTCAGCGCTACCCCCGGCACTGGCGCCAGAACGGACACCAGGGCCCGCCCGACATGTCCCGCGCCCCAGATCCAGACCTGCCGCTCCGCTTCTGCGATCGGCTCCACCAGCCAGCCGGAGACCAGCCCGGCCACCGGCCGCACCCCCTGCCCCCGCGCTGCCGCCAGAACACGGCCAACCGCCAGGGGCATCTCGCCAACGCCCCGGGCGACAACCCCCGCCACCGCCTCCGGCACCGCCTCGAACACCTCGGTCCACAGCACCACCGCCCCGCCGCAGCACTGGCCCAGCGACGGCCCCAGCGCGATAGGCTCGACCCTCGGTGAAACGGTCTCCTTCTCTCCAGAGGGGAAGAGGCTTGGGGTGAGGGCAAGCGACGCCAACCAAGTCCGCGCCCGCAAAGCCGCCTCAAACTCCAGCGCTCCGCCGCCGATCGTCCCCGACTGACCCTGATCCCAGACCAGCATCGACGCCCCGACCTCGCGCGGAGACGACCCCTCCACGCCCGCGATCACCACCCGGGCCACCCGCCCGTGAGCCTGCAAGGCCGCCGCCAATGCTCCCGGATCAAACATGACGCTCAACCCTCCGGACCGCCATCAGCACCCGCTCCGCGGTCGCCGGGGCGTCCAGCGCGGGATAGACCGACCCGTCGCCGCAAGCCGCCACCGCATCCGACAGCGCATAAAGGGCCGAGATCCCCAGCATGAACGGGGGTTCCCCGACCGCCTTCGACTTGCCGACCGCATCCTCCCGGTTCGGCTTGCCCCACAATGCCACGTTGAACACGTCGGGCCGGTCCGAACAGGCCGGGATCTTGTAGGTGCTGGGCGCATGGGTCGCCAACCGCCCCTTGCCGTCCCAGACCAGTTCCTCGGTCGTCAACCATCCGACGCCCTGCACATAGGCGCCCTCGACCTGGCCCACATCCAGCGCCGGGTTGAGGCTGGTCCCCGTGTCATGCAGGATATCCGTCCGCAGGACCCGGTTCTCTCCGGTCAGCCGGTCGATCACCACCTCGGTCACCGCCGCCCCGTAGGCGAAGTAGAAGAACGGTCGCCCCGTGCCCTTCACCCGGTCCCAGACGATCTTCGGGGTCGCGTAATACCCGGTCGAGGACAGGCTGACCCGCGCCTGATAGGCCCAGGCAACCACCCGCGCCCAGTCGTAGACCTCACCCGCCACGCGCACCGTCCCATCCACGAACTTCACCGTGGAGGGTTTCACCTGATGCTTCTCGGCAATGAACTCCGCCAGCCGCCCGCGAATGGTCTCCGCCGCCGCTTTCGCCGCCATCCCGTTCAGGTCCGATCCCGACGAGGCCGCCGTGGCCGAGGTGTTCGGCACCTTCGCGGTATCCGTCGCGGTGATCTTCACCATCCCCACATCAACGCCAAAGACCGACGCCGTCACTTGCGCGACCTTTTGGAACAGCCCCTGTCCCATCTCGGTCCCGCCATGGTTCAGCGCGATGGAGCCGTCCTGATACACATGCACCAAAGCCCCCGCCTGGTTCAGCCAGGTCAGCGTGAACGATATCCCGAACTTCACCGGCGTCAGCGCGATCCCCCGCTTCAGCACCGGCGAGCGACGGTTCCACTCCGCGATCGCCGCCTTCCGCGCCCGGTAATCGCTGGTCCGCTCCAGTTCCGCCACCAGCTCATGCCCGATGAAATCCTCCACCGGCATGTGATAGGGCGTGGTCTGCACCCGCCCGTCCGCAGCCAATTCCTGCGACCCGACCGGAGCCGCCGCCCCGCGTGAGGACAGATCGACCTCCGCCCCGCGCGCCCGGCCTTTCATCTTTGCCGAAATATCCCCGCCGGAGGCATCCGCATTCGCCATCCCGCGATAGAAGTTGGCCTTGCGCACCTCCAGCGGCTCGCGGCCCACCACAAACGCCACATGGTCCAGCACCCGCTCGATCCCCACCATGCCTTGCGGTCCGCCGAACCCGCGATAGGCCGTGGCACTGCAGGTGTTGGTCTTCAGCCGGTGCGACTCGATCCGCACATGCGGCAGGTGATAGCAGTTGTCGGCATGCAGCATCGCCCGGTCCGCGACCGGCAGGCTCAGATCCTGCGACCAGCCGCAGCGGAAGAGATGGGTGAACTCCAGCCCCAGGATCCGCCCCTGATCATCCACCCCCGCCCGGTACCGGATCCGCAGATCATGCCGCTTGCCCGTGATGACCATGTCGTCATCCCGGTCATAGCGCATACGGGCTGGCCGCCCCGTCAGACGCGCCGCCACCGCACAGGCGATCGCCAAGGCGTTCCCCTGGGATTCCTTGCCGCCGAACCCCCCGCCCATCCGGCGCACTTCCACCCGCACCGCCGACATCGGCAGATGCAGCGCATGGGCCACCTTGTGCTGCACCTCGGTCGGATGCTGGGTCGAGGAGTGGACAACCATGTCCCCCCCCTCCTGCGGCAGCGCCGCAGCGACCTGCCCCTCCAGATAGAAGTGCTCCTGCCCCCCGACCTCGAACGACCCCTCGACGATGCGCGGCGCCGCCGAAATCGCCCGCGCCGCATCGCCCTTCGCCCAGACCACCGGCCCCTGCTCGAACCGACTGTTCGCCGCCAGGGCGTCGTCCACCGTCAGCAGCGCCGGCAGCTCCCGGTAGGAAACCTTCCCCAACCGCGCCGCCCTCCGCGCCGCGAGGTGACTGTCCGCAATCACCAGAAACACCGGCTGTCCGACGTAATGCACCGTGCCCACCGCCAGCAGAGGCTCGTCATGCGCGGACGGCGAGCAGTCGGGCATGTCCGGCAGATCCTCCGCCGACAGCACCGCGACCACACCGGGGGCCGACCGCACCGCCGACAGATCCAGCTCCGTGATCTCGCCATGCGCCACGGTCGAAAGACCGAACGCCAGATGCAGCGCATCGGCCACGGACAGGTCATCGACATACCGCGCCTGCCCGGTCACATGCAGCGGGGCGGCATCATGCGGCAGGGCTTTGCCCATGCTCATGGCGTGACCTCCAGCACCGACACCGGCACGCCCGCAAGGTCGTGGAAATAGCGCCGCAGCAGGTTCTGCGCCGTCAGCATCCGGTACCCGGCACTCGCCCGCATGTCCGACAACGGCGCAAAATCCCCCGCCATCGCCTCCGCCGCCGCCTCGACCACCGCCTCGGTCCACGCACGCCCAACCAAAGCCGCCTCGGCCAGCGAAGCCCGCTTCGGCACCCCCGCCATGCCCCCGAACGCGATCCGGGCCGACGTCACCACGCCCCCCTCCACGGCCACATTGAAACACCCGCAAACCGCCGAGATATCCTGATCGAACCGCTTGGATATCTTGTAGCACCGCAAGTTTGGCGCGAACTCCGGGAACGACACCCCCACCACGAACTCTCCCGGCCGCCGGTCCTGCTTGCGATACTCCAGGAAGAAGTCCTCCAGCGGCATTGACCGCATCTCGTCCCCCCGCCGCAGGTGCAGCGTCGCCCCCAGCGCAATCAGCGCCGGCGGGCCATCGCCGATCGGCGAGCCGTTCGCGATGTTCCCCCCGATCGTCGCGGCATTGCGCACCTGCACCGAGGCATACCGCCGCAACAGCTCTCCGAACGACGGCAGCCGGTCCTTAACCGCCTCCCGCAGGGCCGAGATCGTCACGCAAGCGCCCACATGCAGTTGCCCGCCCTGCACCTCGACCGCCTTCAGGTCCTCGATCCCGCCCAGGAATGCCACAGGTGACAGATCCCGCAGCTGCTTGGTCACCCACAGCCCCACGTCCGTCGCGCCCGCCACCAGAACCGCGCCCGGGTTGGCCAGATACCAGTCCGCCAGTTCATCACTGTCGCGCGGGCGGAACCCGCTGGAGAGGCCGCCTGCCTCTCCAGACCTCTCCGGGGATATTTGCGGAAGAGAAAGCGCATCAGCTTTCATCCTGTCCGGCACAGGAACCTCTGCCGCCGCCTCTGCCGCCCGAACGATCGGAGCATATCCCGTGCAGCGGCAGAGGTTGCCCGCCAGCTGGTCATCGTGATCCACAGCCCCGTTCAGGTGCGCGACCGCCATCGAGACCACAAATCCCGGCGTGCAGAACCCGCATTGCGACCCGTGATGCGCCACCATCGCCGCCTGCACCGGATGCATCTCGCCTTCCGGGCCCGAAATCCCCTCGACGGTCCGCACTGCCTTGCCATCCAGCTGGGGCAGGAACAGGATGCAGGCGTTGAGCGCCTTCGAGCCTCCGGCGTCCGTCACCATCACCGTGCAGGCCCCGCAATCGCCTTCGTTGCAGCCTTCCTTCGTCCCGGTCAAACCGCGCGTTTCTCGCAACCAGTCCAACAGTGTCCGCGTCGGGGCTTCCCCCTCGATGCGAACCGGCGTTCCGTTCAACAGAAACGCTATGCTCATGCGTCAGTCCGCCGCGGTCTCCCCATGAAGGCACTTTGCAGGATCGCCCGATGCGGCGTAAAGCGACCCACGCGGCCCTTGGTGTTGTCACTCCATCAAGAAGGCCCGGCCGATTCAAGGCAAGAACAAACTTGTCGGGAAAAGACGAAGCTGTTTGAAGGATTTGCCGAAAATTCCGGCGACGGAAAGCCCGCTTGCCATTGGCCTGTGCCACCCGTAACGCTTGCCTCATGTCCGGCGCGTCCCCTCGATTCATCCATCTTCGAACCCACAGCGAACACTCGCTGCTCGAAGGCGCGGTGCCGGTGAAGAGGCTGGTCGATCTTTGCGTCAAGGCGCAGATGCCCGCCGTCGCCGTGACCGACACGAACAACATGTTCGCCGCGCTGGAGTTTTCCGTCACGGCGAAAGATGCAGGCGTGCAGCCCATCCTTGGCTGCCAGATCGCCATCGCGCACGATCCGGCACAACCAGGCGAAAAGCCTCGTCTTCCCGCGCCCATCGTCCTTCTGGCCCAGAACGAGCTGGGCTACATGAACCTGATGCGGCTCAACACGCGGCTTTACATCGACGGCGCGATGACCGGGTCCGCCAATCTGCCGCAAGTCACCCTCGACGAACTCCAGCAGAATGCCGAGGGCCTGATCTGCCTGACCGGCGGTCCCGAAGGCCCCTTGGGCCGGTTCCACGCCACCGGTCAGCAGGCCAAGGCGCGCGCGCTTCTGGAACGCCTTGCCGCGATCTACCCGAACCGCCTGTATGTCGAACTTCAGCGCCACCCCGGCCCCGACAGCGCGCTGTCGGAAGCCGAGGCTCTTGCAGAACGCGGGGCCATCGACCTTGCCTATGACCTGGGCCTGCCAATCGTGGCCACCAACGACGTCTATTTCCCCAAGACCGAAATGTATGAGGCCCATGACGCCCTGATCTGCATCGCCGAAGGCGCCTATGTCGACCAGAGCCAGCCGCGTCGCCGTCTGACCCCGCAGCACTGCTTCAAGTCCGAAGCCGAGATGGTCGCCCTGTTCGCCGACCTGCCCGAGGCATTGGAGAGCACCGTCGAGATCGCCCGCCGCTGCGCCTATGCCGCGGAAAAGCGCAAGCCGATCCTGCCGCGGTTTGCCGATGACGAGGTGCAGGAACTCCGCCGTCAGGCCAATGAAGGGTTGCAGGCCCGGCTCAAGGTCATCCCCCATTCCGCGACGCCCGAAGACTATCAGGCCCGCCTGGACTTTGAGCTTGACGTGATCGAAGGCATGGGCTTTCCGGGCTATTTCCTGATCGTTGCCGACTTCATCAAATGGGCCAAGGACCGCCACATCCCGGTCGGTCCAGGCCGCGGCTCTGGTGCCGGGTCGCTGGTTGCCTATGCGCTGACGATCACCGACCTCGACCCGTTGCGCTATGCGCTGCTTTTTGAACGCTTCCTGAACCCCGAACGCGTCTCGATGCCCGACTTCGACATCGACTTCTGCATGGACCGGCGGGAAGAGGTGATCTCTTACGTCCAGGACCGCTATGGCCGCGACAGGGTGGCGCAGATCATCACCTTCGGCGCGCTTCTGTCCAAGGCCGCCGTCCGCGACGTGGGCCGGGTCCTGCAGATGTCCTACATGCAGGTTGACCGGCTGTCGAAGATGATCCCGGTCGAAGGCGTCAAGCCGGTCTCGATCACCAAGGCGCTGGCGGATGAACCGCGCCTGCGCGAGGCCGCGAAGGAAGAGGTCGTGAAACGCCTCCTCGACTATGCCGCGCAGATCGAGGGCCTTTACCGCAACGCCTCGACCCATGCCGCAGGCGTGGTGATCGGCGACCGGCCTTTGGACCAACTGGTCCCCCTCTACCGCGACCCGCGGTCCGACATGCCCGCCACCCAGTTCAACATGAAATGGGTCGAGGCGGCGGGTCTGGTCAAGTTCGACTTCCTCGGCCTCAAGACCCTGACCGTGATCCAGAACGCGATGGACCTGCTGGCGCTGCGCGGCATCGCGTTCGACATCAACCTGATCCCGCTCGACGACAAGCCTGCTTACGACCTTTACGCCAGCGCCAGGACGGTCGCCGTCTTCCAGGTCGAAAGCTCGGGCATGATGGACGCGCTCCGGCGCATGAAACCCACCTGCATCGAGGATATCGTGGCGCTGGTGGCCCTGTATCGTCCCGGTCCGATGGAGAACATCCCCGCCTATTGCGAGGTGAAGAACGGGCTCAGGAAGCGCGAATCGATCCATCCGACGATCGACCATATCCTGGCCGAGACCCAGGGCATCATCGTCTACCAGGAACAGGTGATGCAGATTGCCCAGGTCATGGCGGGCTACAGCCTCGGCGGGGCCGACCTTCTGCGCCGGGCGATGGGCAAGAAGAACCCCGAGGAAATGGCCCGTGAACGCCCCAAGTTCATCGAAGGGGCCAAGGTCACCCACGGCATTCCGGCGGCGAAGGCGGGCGAGGTCTTCGACCTGCTTGAGAAATTCGCCAACTACGGCTTCAACAAGTCGCACGCGGCGGCCTATGCCGTGGTCAGCTACCAGACCGCCTATCTGAAAGCCAACTACCCGGCCGAGTTCATGGCAGCGGTGATGAACTGCGACATCCACCTCACCGACAAGCTGGCGGTCTACAAGCGCGAGGTGGACAAGCTGGGCCTTGCCACCATGGCACCTTGCGTCAATGCCTCTCTGGCCAGCTTCACCGTGCGGGACGGGGCCATCGTCTACGGGCTGGGTGCCCTGAAGAACGTCGGTCTCGATGCGATGCAACTGATCGTGCAGGCGCGCCGGATCGCGCATCCGCCGTCCCCGGCGTCCTCGCTCGGCACCGCGGCAGCGATGACGCCCGTCAGGGCGGAAGAGCGGCCCTTTGCCAGCCTCTTCGACTTCGCCCGCCGCGTGGACCTGAAACGCATCGGCAAACGCCCCCTTGAAATGCTGGCCCGTGCCGGTGCCTTCGACAGCCTCGACCCCAACCGCGCCCGCGTGTTCGAGGCGCTGGACCCCCTTGTCGCCTATTCCGCCGCCGTCCACGAGGCGCAAGCCTCGGCCCAGAATTCGCTGTTTGGCAGCGGCGGGGCCGACATCCCCGAACCCCGCCTGCCTTTCCGAGACGACTGGTTGCCGGTCGAGCGGCTGGCACAGGAACATCAGGCCGTGGGCTTCTACCTGTCTGGTCACCCCCTGGACGACTACATGTCCGCGCTGAAACGCAAGGGGGTCGAGACCCTGGCCCAGGTGACGCTGAAAGCCGAACGCGGCCCCTGCATCGCCAAACTCGCCGGATCCGTTTCGTCCAGACAGGAACGCAAGTCCGCCCGCGGCAACCGCTTTGCCTTCGTCCAGCTTTCCGATCCCACCGGCCTTTACGAAGTCACCTGTTTCTCCGAAGTGCTGGAAGCCTCGCGCAATTTTCTCGACGCCGGGCAGAACGTGGTCCTGACGGTGAAGGCCGAACTGGAAGGCGAGACCTTGAAACTTCTCGCGCAGGCGGTCGCCCCCATCGAAACGGTCGCGGCCCAGGCAGGGGCCCCCGATCTTCGCATCCATCTTGCCCGCCCCGAGGCGGCCGTCTCGCTTGCCGCGCTTCTTGCCCGTGTCGAAGGCCGGAGCCGCGCCATGATCACCCTTTGCATCACCGATGCGCGGGGCCGCGAAATCGACATCGCCCTGCCCGACAGCTATCCGATCACTCCGCAGGTCAAGGGCGCGATCAAGGCCGTCCAGGGTGTTCTGGCGGTCGAGGAAATCTGACCCCCATCCCGGCACGATCCAACCGAAAAAGAACGCGGGGCCACAGCCCCCTGGCCAGTCTCGCGCCCGCGCCGGGCCACGGCCTGCGGCGGTTCGCAAATCATGCAGACGTACTGCTTTATGAACGCAGCCTTGGACACCGACAACCGCAGCAGAATACGCTTTGCCTGGAAGGCCTGCGCCGAAAGGTCTTGACCCAAGGCCTGGAACCCGGCGTCAACCTGGACGCGACGGACCGGTCCGACGCCTGTTTCATCTCGCGCCCGTCCCTGCGCGAGGTGCCGCGTCAGCTGACCGGCGAAGGCCAGGTCGCCCTGCATGAAACACACAAGCATGCAGCCCCACTTGCAGTCAGAGCGGTTCCAAGCCACTGTCGCTGCATGACTCTGACCGATGCCCCACCCGCTCCCCGTCTTGGTTCGATCGATCTGGCACGGTCACTGGCGATTGTCGCCATGGTGATCTACCACTTCACCTTCGACCTCGCGCTGTTCGGCTTCATTGCCCGCGACACGATGTTCCAGCCCTTCTGGTACTACTCCGCCCGCCTGATCGCCGGCAGCTTCCTGTTCCTGATGGGCATCAGCCTCTGGCTGGCACATGGGCAGGGCATTCGCTGGCCCGCATTCTGGAGGCGCTGGGCAAAGCTTGCGGCCGCCGCCTTGCTTGTAACCATCGCAAGCATCTGGCTCGTGCCCGTCGGACCCATCTGGTTCGGAATCCTGCACGCAATGGCCGTGATCGCGCTGATCGGCCTGATCGCGCTGCGCCTGCCATGGCCCGTCACGCTCGCCCTGGCCGCCGTCTTCTTCGCCGCAGCCTGGGGTCCGCGCTTCGCCGCCCTTGATCCGCTCTGGCTGGTCTGGATCGGCCTCGCCGAAACCCGGCCCATGATGGGCGACTACATTCCACTCATCCCATGGACGGCCCCTGCGCTCGCCGGGATCGCCACTGCAAAGGCTCTGCGGCTCGATCTCTGGCGCGGCACGCCACCCACGCCATTGACCCGGGCAATCGCTTTCCCCAGCCGGCACAGCCTGCTGATCTATCTTCTCCAGCAACCCGTCCTCTTCGGCCTGATCTATGCCTACATCTGGGTTTCCGGCTGAACCGCGCCCTGGCGCTTCCCCTTCCCGTCACTTTCCGCTAATCCCGGTCGCGCAGTGCAACGGGACCGCCTTCGATGAAATTCACGCTCGCCTGGCTGAAAGATCACCTCGAGACTACGGCCACCGTCGACGCGCTGGCCGAGGCGCTGACCGACCTTGGCCTTGAGGTTGAAGGCATCGAGGATCCGGCCGCCCGGCTTGGCGCTTTCCGCATCTGTCGCGTGATCGAGGCTGTCCAGCACCCCAATGCCGACCGCCTGCGCGTCTGCCGGGTGGAAACCTGGCCCGACGGCCCCGGCGGTCGCACCGAGGAAGTGCAGGTCGTCTGCGGCGCCCCGAACGCCAGGACCGGCCTGATCGGCGTCTTCGCGCCGCCCGGCACCCATGTCCCCGGCACCGGGGTCGACCTGAAGCCCGGCACCATCCGCGGCGTCGACTCGAACGGCATGCTCTGCTCCGAACGCGAGCTGATGCTGTCGGACAACCACGACGGCATCATCGAACTGCCCGCCGACGCCCCCCTCGGCGTGCGCTACCTCGACTATCGCGGCCTCAACGACCCGATGGTGGAGATCAAGGTCACCCCCAACCGCCCCGACGCCCTTGGCATCCAAGGCATCGCCCGCGACCTTGCGGCACGGGGCCTGGGCAAGCTGAAGCCCGTCAC
>NCDY01000016.1 GCA_002280405.1 Rhodobacterales bacterium 32-66-9
CTCGCTGTCCAGCGCCGAGGTCGCCTCGTCCAGGATCAGGATCGGCGCGTCCTTCAGGATCACGCGGGCGAGCGCGACCCGCTGGCGCTGGCCACCGGAGAGTTTCACCCCGCGTTCGCCGACATGGGCGTCGTAGCCTTTGCGGCCCTGGGGGTCTTCGAGCGTGAGGATGAAGTCATGCGCCTCGGCCTTTTTCGCGGCGGCAATCATGTCCGATTCCGTGGCCTCGGGGCGGCCGTAGCGGATGTTGTCGCGGACCGAGCGGTGGAGGAGCGACGAGTCCTGCTGGACCATGCCGATCCTCTGGCGAAGCGACTCCTGTGTCACATCGCCGATGTTCTGGCCGTCGATCAGGATGGACCCGCTTTCGGTGTCGTAGAAGCGCAGGATCAGCTTGACCAGCGTGGATTTACCCGCGCCCGACCGGCCGACGACGCCGATCTTCTCGCCGGGGCGGATCGTGAGGCTGACGTTTTTCAGCCCCCCGAAGCCGCGACCGTAGTGGTGGCTGACGTTCTTCAGTTCCAGAAGGCCCTGGTCGAAGCGCAGCGGTTTCGCGCCTGGCTTGTCGACCAGGGTGACGGGCTGGGCAATCGTCTCCATCCCTTCGGCCAGCGTGCCGAGGTTCTGGACGAGCTGGGTCGAGGCCCACATGATCCAGTAGGTCATGGAATGCAGCCGGAGGACCAGAGCCACGGCCCCGGCGACGACGCCGACGGTCGCCATGTCATTGGCCCAGAGCCACATCGCAAGGCTGCTGACGCCAAGGATCATCAGCCCGTTGATGAAGGTCAGCGAGATGTCCATCTTGGTGACGATGCGCATTTCCTTCTGAAAGGTGGTGCGGGCGGTCTCGATGGCGTCCTTGGCGTAGTTCAGCTCGCTGTCCTGATGCGCGAACAGCTTGACCGAGTGGATGTTGGTGTAGCTGTCGACGACGCGCCCGGTGACTGCGCTGCGGGCCTCGGACGAAGCGGTGGCGGCGGGACCGGCGCGGCGGATCGTCCAGCGCATGAGGGCGAGATAGGCACCAAGCCACAAGAGCAGCGGTATCATCAGCCGCGGGTCGGCTTCGGCCAGCATGAGGAGCGCGCCAAGGAAGGTTGCGGCAGCAAAGGCGGCCATGTCGAAGACCTGGAAGACGGCATCCCCGGCGGCGGGCGGGGCCTGCATGATCCGGTTGGCGATGCGGCCCGCGAAATCGCTTTCGAACCAGCCGACCGGCTGGCGCAGCACATGCCGGTGCGCCCGCCAGCGCATCATCGTGCCGAAGTTCGTCAGGATCGTGTTGTGCAAAAGGCCGACCGACCCACCCGCGACCAGGGGGCGGACGATCAGGATCACCAGCGCGGCGATCAGGATCTCGGTCCAGTGGTTCTCCAGGAACGCTTGCGGCGTCTGGCCGGTCATCAGGTCCACAAGGCGGCTGAGATACCAGATCATGCCCACATCCAGCACCGCGTTGCCGACCGAGAAGAGGGCGGTCACCGCGAAGATGCCTTTGAACGGGCGGATGTAGTCTTTCAGGAAGGGCCAGAGCTTTCTGGGCGGGGCGTCCTGTTCGACATAGGTCTGATAGGGATCGACGAGGTTTTCGAGGAAGCGGAACATGGGGGAAGACCCTGGAAGGTAGCGGCGATGGGCGAAGGCGGGGCTTTGCGAGCGACCGCCACGACGGGATCAGTCAACTCAGGCGAGCTGGTATGAGATCCCGTGGTCCATGCTGGTCTCCATTCTTGGGTGCGAGGTTCCTACCGCAATCCGGGCGGTTTGTCACCCCCGTCGAGGTCAGGAATTCAGGAGGCGGTCCCGGTCGGCGACAAGATCGGAGTCAAGCCACGCCGCCTGAAGGGCCTTCAGGCGCTGGCCAAGGGCTTCTCCCTGCAAGGCGGGCATCAGGTCGGCGGCGGTGACCGGAAACGTTGCGCCCGCGCCGCGCCGGACCCCGGCCTGCCAGTCGGGCGGCAGAGGGCTGCCAAGAAGCGCGGACCGGGCAAGGACCGCGTCGGCCCCGAGGGACGCGCCCAGTCGCCAGCCGAGGGCGGCGGGTGTGTCCGGGCGGCCAATGGCGTCGAGAAGGGCGGAGAGGTCCCGCGCCTCGGCCTTGGACAGCCGAAGGGAGGCAGTGTCGCCGCCAAGGACGGCAAGGCGACGCAGCCAGTGACGGGCGGCGGCGGCGTCAAGGTGGACAAGCGGGCCAAGCGCGCGCGGGTCGGCTCCGGGCAGGATGCGGGCCAGCACGCCGGATTGCGCCATGGCTGCAACGGCGGGGGCCGGGTCGCGGGCGGCGAGGAGCTTTCGCAGCTCGGCGTGGATGCGTTCGCGGGATATGCCGTCCAGCCCCTCGGCCAGAGCCGCGCAGGCGGCAAGCCCGTCCGCGTCGATGCCGCCGCCCGGGTCGCCATACGCCGCGTGAAAGCGGAAGAAGCGGAGGATGCGCAGGTAGTCCTCGCGGATGCGCGTTTCCGGGTCGCCGACAAAGCGGACACGGCGGGCCAGCGTGTCGGCAAGACCGCCCAAGGGGTCGATGACTGTGCCCATGCGGTCGGCATAAAGCGCGTTCATCGTCAGATCGCGGCGGGCGGCGTCTTCGTCAATCCGGGCCGAGAAGGCGACGACGGCGCGACGGCCATCGGTTTCCACATCCCGGCGGAAAGTCGTCACCTCATGTGCGAGGCCACCGGCGATCACCGTGACGGTGCCGTGGTCGAGGCCGGTCGGGACGGTCCTGAACCCGGCGGCCTCGGCGATCCGGGTGACGGCCTCCGGCGTGGCGTCGGTCGTCAGGTCCACGTCCCCGACCCGTTCGCCCAGAATGGCATTCCTGACGCAACCCCCGACGAACAGCGCCCGGTGGCCCGCAGCTTCCAGCGCGGCACAAAGGGCCTGCGTTCCGGGATGGTCCAGCCAGGTGCCGCCAACCTTCATGGCCCGACCCTTTCGGCCAGGCCACGCAGGATGCGTGCCGTTGCACCCCAGATGTAGTAGGGCCCATAGGCAACCACATAGTAGCGCCGCCAGACGCCCATCCACTGCCGCCGCTCGATGGAAAAACGCGCGGGGGTCAGCACATGGTCTAGCGGGACGGAAAAGACCTCCTCCACCTCGCCCGCTTCGGGCGTCGCGACAAATGCCCCGCGCATCAATCCGACGAAGGGAGTCACGGCAAATCCGGTGACGGTCTCGTGGACGGGAAGCGCGCCAAGGATTTCGACACGCTCCGGCGGCAGCCCGATCTCTTCCTGTGTCTCGCGCAAGGCCGCTGCCATCGGCCCGACGTCGGTCGCATCGACCTTGCCGCCGGGAAAGGCGATCTGGCCGGGGTGGTGCTGCAGGTGCGAGGAGCGTTTGGTCAGGATCAGCCCCGGACCTTCCGGCCGCAACCAGACGGTCACCAGCACCGCGGCCGGGCGCAGCGGCGTGTCGGCAGGAGGGCGAATGCCGGGATTGAGATCGAAGTCCGAAGACGGCGCGGCAGGGTGCCGCAGCGCCTGGCGCAGCCGAACCTCGACCGGATCGCTCATCGGGCCGGGGTGTCC
Organism: Rhodobacterales bacterium 32-66-9; assembly: GCA_002280405.1. Classification (GTDB taxonomy): domain Bacteria; phylum Pseudomonadota; class Alphaproteobacteria; order Rhodobacterales; family Rhodobacteraceae; genus Tabrizicola. The sequence goes on from NCDY01000016.1 coordinate 3,540, forward strand.
TGGGGCGCTTTCGCCTCGAAGCCCAGGGTCTGCGGGTCCAGTTCGTAATGCGCGCCGCAGAACTGGCAATCCGCCGTGACGACCCCTGCCTCGGTGGTCATCTGGGCGATGTCCTTCCGGCTGTAGATCGACATGGTGCTGCGGACTTTCTCCGCGTTGCAGGAACAGCCAAAGCGCACCGGCTGGGCATCGAACACGCGGGGGCCCTCTTCATGGAAAAGCCGGACCAGAAGGTCGGTCGGGGTCAGCGAAGGACCGATCATCTCCAGCTCTTCCACCGTGTCGAGCAGCAGGTTCGCCCGGTTCCAGTCCTCTGATTCGGCGCCGCCAAGGATATCCGCATGCGTCAGAAGCCCGCCTTCGCCGCTGCCCTGGTCAGCCGCCACGCCGCCGATGCTGGGCATGTGCTGCAACATTATGCCCCCGGCCCGCCAATGCAGGGGACGCCCCGGTTCGGCGCTTTCGCCGAAGGCAAGCGCAAAACGGGTGGGAATCTGCTCGGACTGGGCGAAATAGGTCTCGGCACAGGACGAAAGGCTGCCTCCGGCGATCGGGGTGAAGCCCTGGTAGGGCACCATGCCCTCGCCCTGGTCGATCATCACGGCGAAATAGCCTTCGCCGATCTGCGAGAACGGGCTGGCTGCCGGGTCCAGCCGCGTTGCGTCATAGCTGGCATAGGCGCGGATGCGCGCAGGCTCGCCGTCCTCGGTCGGGCCGTAATAGTCGGTCGCGATCAGCCGGGCCGGACCCTTGCCCCGCACCTGCAAAGACAGCTTCCAGCGCAGCTTGATCGTCTGGCCGATCAGGGCGGTCAGAAGCGCCATCTCGGCCACCAGCGCCTCGATCGCCGACGGATAGGCGTGTTTCTTCAGCACTTGATCCAGCACCCCGTCCAGCCGCGCGACGCGGCCCCGGATGCCCGAGGCATCAAGCTGGAAGGGCAGGACGGTATCGTCCCAGGCGATCTGCGAACCGGTGGTCATCGGGGATTTCCTGAAGCTGCCAATCTTGGCATATCGCGCCTATATAGGCAGGGCAACCGCAGGTCCAAGGGGGCAGGGATGATCCGACGCTATGGCGATCCGGTGCAGCCGGGTCGGCGCTACACCCGAAGGCCCGGGGTCTATGCGGTGCTTTTGCGGGGGGATCACATCCTGGCCACCCACCAGGCCCGGCCGGTGCCGGAACTTCAGCTTCCCGGCGGCGGCATCGACAGGGGTGAGCAGCCGATTGCGGCATTGCACCGCGAAGTGCTTGAAGAAACGGGCTGGAAGATCGCGGTCACCCGCCGCATCGGTGCCTTCCGGCGGTTCACCTACATGCCAGAATACGACCTTTGGGCCGAAAAGCTCTGCACCGTCTACCTTGCCCGCCCGGTCCGGCGTCTCGGACCGCCCGGCGAGCCCGGGCATTCTGCGGTCTGGCTACCCGTCGAGCAGGCAATGGGACTGTTGGGCAACCCCGGAGACCGGGGGATCCTGGCCGGTTTCCTGCGGTAAGAGATCGACCACGACGCCCGAGACATCGTCTGGAAACGAATCGGTCTGCGCCTGCTGCGACAGGTCCCAGACCATCGCCTCCAGAAGGTCCGAACCGCAAAGCCGCGCCGACTTGCGCAGGCTCTCGGCCAGACCGTCCTCGCCGAAATCCGCACCCGAGGGCAGCGGACATTCGGTAAAGCCGTCCGAGAACAGCACCAGCCGGTCGCCCGGGCCGATCGGCAGATCGTGCCGCTCGAAACTGGCACCGGGGATCAGGCCGACGGGAAGGCCGCCCTGTCCGATCTGCTCCATCGTGCCGTCCGCGCGCAGCAGGATCGGGTGCGGATGGCCCGCCTGCACCAGACTGAGAAGGCCGCGCGCCCGGTCGATCACCGCAAAGGCGATGGTAAAGTACTGTTCGGCCTGAATTTCGTCCAGCATCAGACGGTTGAAGCGTTCGACCACGGTCTCGGGCGGCAGAAGGTGATGCCTGCCATCCGGGCCCTTGTCGAACGCGAGGTTCTGGTCCGGCGATGATCCGGTAAGGAACCCTGCCAGTCGCGCGGTCATCATCGCCGAGGCGACGCCGTGGCCGGAGACATCGATGGAATAGGCCACGATCCGGTCGTCGTCGACACTGAAGCTTCCCACCAGGTCACCGCCGACCCGCCCCGAGTTGCGCAACAGAAGTGACACCTTCGACCAGCCGTAGTCGCGCACGCGGTCGCGCACCAGGGTCTGCTGCAGCTTGCGCGCCTCGATCAGGTCGCGGTCAAGCGAATCGTAAAGTTTTTGCAGTTCGACCAGGGTCGCGACGATGACCTTGTTCTTGGCCAGAACCTCGGCCTGCATCGCCAGCATCCGTTCCCCCGCCCGCAGGCGTGCCCGCAATTCGTTGGACGCGACCGGCTTGGTCAGGAAGTCGTCGGCCCCGGCCTCCAGCCCGTCGGCGATCTCGGTCTTTTCGGACTTGGAGGTCAGAAGGATGAAGTAGCCATAGCTCTCGCGATCCAAAGCCCGGACTTCGCGGCAGAAATCCAGACCGGTCATCCCGGGCATCATCCAGTCGCTGACGATGATGTCGACGGCCTGCGCCCGGCACTGGTCAAGCGCGGCCTGACCCGACTCGGATTCGCTGACCCGATAGCCCCAGCGTCTGAGCTGCATCGACACCATGTGGCGCTGCGCCCGGCTGTCATCGACAACCAGCACATGCCGGGGCGCATCAGCCGCCTGCATCATTGTTTCAACACTCATCGCACCGGAAAACACTTGTCCACCTGCCCCTCGTCGGCGTCACCCTGCGCCGCAGCCCTTAACGGCGGGTGAATGGTAAAATGCGCCGGAGTTGCCGATCCGGCGGCGACCATTTGTTAACGGTGGCGGCGCGACACTCTGCCCGTGGGAGCAGTGTGGGTGATGCGTGATGATCGACTGGAAACGGGTTGACGAACTGAAGGATGAAATCGGTGCCGACGGCTTTGCCGAGGTGGCCGACATGTTCCTGGACGAGGCAGAGGGGGCCGTCACGGCCCTCCTGCGCGGGATTCCGGCGGACGAGGTCGAGGGGCAGCTGCATTTCCTGAAAGGCAGCGCGCTGAACCTTGGCCTGTCGGAACTGGCGGCGATCTGCCAGGACGGCGAGCGGCGGGCAGCGGCGGGCGAGGGGGCGCTGGTCGATGTCGCCCTGGTCGCTTCGGTCTGGCGCGCCTCGCGGGCCGGCCTGCTGGGCGGGCTGGCCGCAGATCGGGCGGGCGCGGCATAGGACCGGACCGGGCAGGCGCAACATCGGGCCCGACGCGGGGCGGCTGACCGCCTGTCAGATCAGGAATTCCGACAGGGCCTCGTCGCCGGTGATGTCGCGGAAGGCAAGCCCGGCCTCGTCCATGCGGGCAGCGAACCCGGCAAAGCTGTCGGCGGACCTGGTCTCGATCCCGATCAGGACCGAGCCGAAGTTGCGCGCGGATTTCTTCAGGTATTCGAACCGGGTGATGTCGTCATCGGGCCCAAGCAGGTTCAGGAATTCCCGCAGGGCGCCGGGGCGCTGCGGCATGCGCAGGATGAAGTACTTTTTCAGACCCGCGAACCGCTGGGCACGTTCCTTCACCTCGGGCAGCCGTTCAAAGTCGAAGTTGCCGCCCGATGTGACGCAGACCACGGTCTTGCCCCGGATCTCCCCGGTCAGTTCCGGCAGGACATCGACCGACAGGGCCCCCGCGGGCTCCAGGACGATGCCCTCGTGGTTCAGCATCTCCAGCATGGTGACGCAAATGCGGTCCTCGGGTGCCAGGAGGACATCGTCGCGATCCACCCAGGACAACATGCGGAAGGTGTGATCGCCGACCCGCGCCACGGCGGCACCGTCGACGAAACTGTTGACGCGCGCCAGCTTGGTCGGCGCGCCCTGCAGCAGTGCAGCGGTCAAACTGCCGCCACCCAGCGGTTCGACAAAACGGAAGTCGGTGTCGGGGGCGACCTCGCGCAGATAGCCCGTCACGCCAGAGGCAAGCCCGCCCCCGCCCACCGGCAGGACAACCAGGTCCGGCGCGCGGCCCAGCTGGTCCAGCATCTCGACCGCGACCGAGGCCTGGCCCTCGATCACGTCGGGATCGTCGAAGGGTGACAGGAAATGCGCCTGGCGTTCGGCGCAGAAGGCCTGGGCCGCGGCGAGGGTCTGGTCGAAATAGTCTCCGGTCAGGACGATCTCGACATTCGCGCCGCCGAAGACGCGGGTCTTGTCGATCTTCTGCTGCGGCGTGGTGACGGGCATGAAGATCACCCCCTGCACCCCGAAATGCCGACAGGTGAAGGCCACGCCCTGCGCATGGTTGCCCGCACTGGCGCAGACGAACTGGCGTTGATCCGGCTGGCGGGCGCGCACCTTGCGCATCGCGTTGAAGGCCCCGCGCAGCTTGTAGCTGCGGACCGGCGACAGATCTTCACGCTTCAGCCAGATCTCGGCATCGTGGCGGGACGACAGGAAGTCGTTCCGCTGCAGCGGTGTTTCGGGAAACAACGCGCGCAGGGCGGCAGTGGCGGCGCGGGCTTGGGCGGGAAAATCGGTCATCCGTTTGACATGCCCAAAGCCGCAGCGCATGGCAAGGAATGCCTTTGCATGCCGAATTGCATCGGGCGTCGGAGCGATCCTTGCCCTTGGCCTCGTTTCGCTTTAAGCGCCAGCAAAACCGCGAGGGAGCCTTGTCCGATGCTGAAGCCGAAGAAAGTCGTCCTCGCCTATTCGGGAGGCCTTGATACCTCGATCATCCTGAAATGGCTGCAGACGGAATATGGCTGCGAGGTGGTGACCTTCACCGCCGATCTCGGGCAGGGCGAGGAACTGGAACCGGCGCGGGCGAAGGCTCTGTTGATGGGGATCAAGCCGGAAAACATCCACATCGTCGACGTGCGCGAGGAATTCGTGCGCGACTTCGTGTTCCCGATGTTCCGCGCCAATGCGCTGTATGAGGGGCTGTATCTCTTGGGAACCTCGATCGCGCGCCCGCTGATCAGCCAGCATCTGGTGCGGATCGCGCATGAGACCGGGGCCGATGCGGTGGCGCATGGGGCGACGGGCAAGGGCAACGACCAGGTGCGGTTCGAGCTGTCGGCGGCGGCGCTGGACCCGTCGATCAAGGTCATCGCGCCCTGGCGGCTGTGGGATCTGACCAGCCGCACGAGGCTCTTGGAATTTGCCGAGGCGAACCAGATTCCCGTGGCCCGCGACAAGCGGGGCGAGGCTCCCTTTTCGGTGGACGCGAACCTGCTGCACACTTCGTCAGAAGGGCGCGTGCTGGAGAACCCGGCGGAGGAATTCCCGAACTACGTCCTGCAGCGCGTGGTGCCGGTGGAAGAGGCCCCGGATCAGGCAGAAATGGTGGAGATCACTTTCGAACGCGGCGATGCGGTGGCGATCGATGGCGAGGCCATGAGCCCGGCCACGATCCTGACCCGGCTGAACGAGATCGGCGGCCGGCATGGCGTGGGCGTCCTGGACCTGGTGGAGAACCGCTTCGTCGGCATGAAGTCGCGCGGGGTCTATGAGACCCCCGGCGGGACCATCCTGATGGAAGCGCATCGGGGAATCGAGCAGATCACGCTGGATGCGGGGGCGGGGCATCTGAAGGACAGCATCATGCCGCGTTATGCGGAGCTGATCTACAACGGCTTCTGGTTCAGCCCGGAGCGGGAGGCGCTGCAGGCGCTGATCGACAAGACGCAGGAGCATGTGACGGGGACGGTGCGGGTGAAGCTCTACAAAGGCTCGGCGCGGACGGTGGCGCGGTGGTCGGAGCATTCCTTGTATTCGGAGAAGCACGTCACCTTCGAGGAGGATGCGGGGGCCTACGATCAGAAGGATGCCGAGGGCTTCATCCGGCTGAACGCGCTGCGGCTGCGGCTGATCGCCAGCCGGAACGCGCGGGTGGCGAAGTAGCTGTCCACGCGTGGACAGATTACCGAAGCAATGAAAATCAACAGGTTGAGGGGGCATGTTTACCCCCCCCTTTTACGTTTTGCGGGGTGCGGCCGACCGCTCGTCGAAGACTTCGTCACTCCTCGCTTCTGCCCGGGCGACGCGAAGCCGAGGGCGCGACCGTTGAGGCTACAGCGCCAGTTGCGTCACCGCCCGCGCCACGGCGCAGACGATGTCGCGGGCATCGGCGGGGTCGGTGGCCTGGTCGCTGGCGCGGTGGCAGTTCTGACCCGGTCGGCCAGGGGCAGGCTCAGATCACGGATCGCGGGGTCGGTACAGCCTGCGTGCAGCTCGACGCTGCGATTGGCGTCCGGGTTGTAGCCGAACATGTCCATGCAGAGGACGGCGCGGACCGGCGCGCGGGCTGTGCCTGCGCCTTGGGCGAAGCGTTCGAGGGTTTCCCCTGGCCCGGCACGGCGGGGGGTGTCCTGGCCATGGCAACACTTTCCTGAAAAATCCTTTCAGACCAGGGCCGGAACCTGTGCGGCCCCGGCCCTGCGCCCCTGCGCTCAGTCGTCGTCGAAGTCCAGTTCCAGCCGCATGGTCTTGACCCCGCGCATCCCGGTTTCATCACCCTCGCCGCGCAGAGCCCGCAGGATCTCTTCCATCGTCGGCTTGCGGGTGCGGATCGGGCGATCGGGCCATCTCGGCGGCCAATCCTTCGGCGGCCAGTCCTGCGGGCCGTCCTTGGGCGGCTCGTCGTCGTCCGGCTCGCCCGGGTCGTCGTCCTCGCGGTTCTTGCCGAAGGCAAGCTTGTAGCTCATCCCGCCCGAGACCTCGCCGTCGATGAGGCTGCGGATCTGGATCTCGTCATCACCCCTGGTGATCGACCGCTTGAGCAGGTCGGGCTCGAACTCTTTCCCGGGGATGAGGGCGAACAGGACCTTCCGCTTCGCGCGCGGGCCAAGCCCGAACGTGCCGCCGCCTGCGGACTTGATGGCAAGTTTCCAGCCCAGCTTTTGCAGGAACTTCGGCAGGGAGACCTCGATCCTGACGACCACGGGCCTCCTGTAGGGGTTTCGCACCCAGATGAGGTGCTTGTGGAAGAGCTCGAGGATGTCGAGCAGCGTCGGCCGGACCGGAGAGATGTTGCGCTGGCCGATGTTGTTGTCGAAGGGCACGAAGCGGTGTTCGGGGATCGTGCCCTGGATCGTGGTGTCGTTGCCGGGATCGCCGTCGGCGTGGGAGATCGCCATGAGGCATTCGTGGCCGACCACGGTCGGGACAAAGCGGAACGGCCCGAGGATGACGCTGGCCCCGGGGGCAAGCGGGCCGGAGGCGGAGAGGGTGGGCGTGTCCATCGCCATCCAGTCGTCGGGGAAGGCAAGGCCGGTTCCGGGCAGGGCGTGGTAGGCGTCGACGCGGAGGTTCTGCGCCGGTTGCAGGCCGCGGTTCTTGACCCGTACATACATGTAGCTCTTGAAGCCGACGAGCGGGTTCTGGTGGGTCAGCCCGCCATCGGGACGGCGGCGGACCCACATGTCCTGGCAGGACCAGTGGTTCGGCTGGTAGGTATACTCGCCCCGACGCCCGTCGTCGATGTAGACGTCGACGTCCGGCGGGTTGCCCTCGCGGTTGACGGTCTGTGGTTGTCCCGGGGCCGCGCCGGGCTGGAACAGGCCCTGCTTCTCGAAGGCCCAGCGGACGACCTTGTGCAAGGCTCCGCCGGGGATCCCCTTGAATGCGGGCGTGGTCCGGTCGGCAGTCTGCAGTTGTCCGACAAAGATCTCGGGGATCGGCGTCATCGCGGTCATCAGGCCGATGGCCTTGAAGATCAGGAAAGCGGTGGTTTCGGCCGCGCGCCTCTGCGTGGCGATCTGGGCTGCATCCCCGCCGATCGACCGATACAGGCGGAAGAGAGTGGTGGAAAGCACCTGTTCGCCCTGGTAGTTCGTGTCGTATTGCGGCCCGAACCAGGCCCAGCCGTCGGCGATGGCGCGGTCGTGGCGGCGGGTGATGCCCGTGCTTGCCGTGGTCCAGGGGAAGGTCAGGAACCGGTCTGCCGCCGCCGACCCCGGGTCGTTCAGGATCACCGCGAGCGCATCTCCCGCCGAATGTGCAAAGCCGAAGCTCGGGCTGCTGACGTGGTCCCACAAGAGCGCGTGGCCGAATTCGTGCCAGACCACGCGGTTGTCGGTGGCGATGCCGATGGTCTGCCCGGCGATCATCTTGCCGAAGCGGAACTCCAGAAGCCCGTTGCCCATGGCATTGCCGGGTGCCTGGGCGTTGATGGCATCGCCAAGCGCGCGGAAGTCGCAGTCCACCGGGAAGGTCGTGCCGTTGAAGTACGAGGCGACGTTGAAACCGTAGTCCTCCATTGTGCGGAACAGCCGGTCGCAATGGTAATAGCAGTTCGTGGCGGTGAAGTTTTCGGTCTGCGCGTCGAAGTTGAAGGCCCCCGTGTTGGTCGGCACGGTGGGTGCCGCCTGCACCGGGGCCTGCTTTTCGGCGATCCGCACGAAATTGCCCGACAGCGGTTGCGGCGCCGAGGGGATCAGGCCCGCCAGCGAAACCGAGCTTCGGAACGGGTTCAGCACGGCGTTGGTCGAGGCGGCCGTGACCGCGGCCCCGGTCTGGGTCTGCGGATCGCGGTCGAAGACCAGGCCGGTCGCGCAGGCCACCAGCGCGCGGAGGTAGAGAACCTCGCCGCTTTTCGGCTCGACCAGCGCGCGCCAGTTGACCGGGCCCTGGCCCTTGGCCAGCGCGGCCTGGAACAGCACCTCGTCGCAGATATAGTGCTGGCCCTTCTTCAGGCCCTTCAACCTGGGCGCGGGCAGATGCGGAAGCCTTACCCCCGGACCGCCGATGCAGCCCGCGTGATCATGCGTCTCCTCGCGCTGGTCAGGTTCATAGCGCAGGACGACCTGACGTTCGATCCGGGCATTGTCCATCTCGGGCAGATCAAAGCCCAGCATCTTGGCCAGCGCCGTGCGGCTGACCTTGCGGTTGCCGCCTTCGACCCGGGCGTCGGGGTTTTCGACGTCGATGTCGGCATGCATCGAGGATTGCACGGATTGCAGCGCCATGCTGTCGCCGTCCATCTGCATCCCAAGCCGCGCACCGAAGACGTCGAGGCCCATCATCCTCTGCTGATAGACCACGACCTTGGTGCCTGCGATGTCCTTTTCGGAGTGGAATTCGGCAACCGGCACGTCGCCCGCGCCCTCCGGGGCGGGGTCGGCGGCCAGTTTGGTGGCCTCGAGGCCCAGCGTGGCCTGCAAGGATTTCATGTAGTGGTCTGCAGCAAGCTGCGGCGTGGACAAGGTCGGTGCGCTTTCCAGCGTCGAGGGTGCCGGGTCTTGCACGAAGACGACTTCGCCATACTCGTTGCGAACAACGGTTTCGGCCATCTTGTGTCCTTTCTGAATGATCGGGCCTGAATGAACGGGCCCTGAGGGGTGGGCCGGAGGAAATGGATTCTCGGCCGGCAGACTCCGGCCAGGATGAAGAAATGTGGATCAAACCGGGAAGGCGGGGAAATCCGCACCTTCTGTCAGGAAGTCTACAGCAATTCACCGAGTCAGCCAAAGGTTCATTCAACCTCTGGCGGAACATGACGCATTATTCACGCTGGGAGGGCTGCAAATAGGCTATTATCACCGGGATTGTTGACGTGTTTTCCCGTTCCGCTGTCCGGGACTTCCGCTTGCACCTTGGAGGGAGGCCGCCATGGCAGAGCCGTTCGGATTGCCGTTCCTGCGCGCATTGCTGACCGAGGCCGCGGTCGAGGATGCCCGGTCGACCTATGATCCCGACCGCCTTCGCCTTGCGCTGACCGTGCCCGCGGGCGGGGACGATCTGCCCGGTTTGCGGGCGCGGCTGGTCGGGGTGCTGAAGTCCGACCGCTTTGTCCTCGAACCCCTGTTCGACACCCCCGAGCCGGCCGAGCCGGTGACCTATACCCTGGCGGCAAACGGGCTGGACCGGACGCTGCCCGAGGATGTGCTGTTCGCCATCGCCGCGGACCTGCGGGCCGAACTGGGCCTGATCGCCTGCGACCCGGACCTGGGCATCGCAGCCTATGCCGAGCCGCAGAAGGACACGCAGCCCGGGACCGAAGGTGTCATCCTGGATGCGACCTGCTGGGTGCAGGGCACCCCGCCCGAGCCGAAGACCTGGGCGCTGGACACGACGCGGGTGACGCAGGCCTGGGCGATCTCGCCGGGAAAGGGGACGGGCATCCTCATTGCCCAGCCGGATACCGGCGTTGCGGACCATGTCGAGTTCGCCGACACCCGGTTCGATTTCACCCGTTCGCTCAACCTGGTGGACGGCGGCACGCAACCGACGGATCCGCTGTCGAAGACGATGTCGAACCCCGGGCACGGGACCGGGACCGGGTCGGTCGTCGCCTCGGGCGAGGGGGGCAAGGTCAAGGGCGCGGCCCCGAAAGCGACGCTGGTGCCGATCCGCTGCATCAATGATGTGAAGATCTTCAACGCCGCGCCGGTCGCCAAGGCCATCGATCACGCGGTGAAGATCGGCGCGCATGTGGTGTCGATGAGCCTGGGCGGTATCCCGAGTTTCGGTCTGCGCCAGGCGATCGCGCGGGCAATCGCCGGCGATCTGATCCTTCTGGCGGCGGCGGGGAACTGTATCGGGCTGGTGGTCTGGCCCGCCGCCTACCCCGAGATGATCGCGGTCGGCGGCACCAACCGGGCGGACAAGAAGTGGAAAGGCTCTTCGCGGGGTCCGGCGGTGGATTTCTCGGCCCCGGCGGAATTCGTCTGGCGCGCGGAGCGGACCGGGCCGGGGGCACCGGACGACCTGGTTGCCGGCGGTCAGGGCACGTCCTTTGCCACGGCGCTCTGTGCCGGGATCGCGGCGCTGTGGCTCGGGCATCACCGGCGGGCGAAGGTGATCGCCGAGGCGCGTCAGAGGGGCGTCAGCGTGCAGGCGCTGTTCCGCACGGCGGCCCAGCAGACAGCGCGGAAGCCTGCGGGGTTTCCGTCCGGCCTTGGCGCTGGCGTGATCGATGCCGAGGCGCTGCTGTCGCTGCCTCTGGCGGGGATCGCGTCGGCGACCACTGAATCGCCTTTCGGGCCCGAGCCGAGTGGCGGGATCGAGGATGCGCTGCGGCATCTTTTCGGGCCGGGCCGGGTGGATCCGGGGTTCGACTGGATCGCGCATGGGCCCGAGGTGGCGGCGCTGGCGATTGCCGACGCGCGCGCGGGGCGCGGGGCAAGGGGGACCGCCCGCGAGGCCCGGGCCTTCCGCCGCGCCTCGATCGGGTTGACGGATGCGGCGGCAGGCAGCCGGGACGCGCGTCTGGCCCAGCTTGCCCTGCGCGGCCGCCCGCCCGCGCCGGCGATCATCATGCCCTCTGCGCTGGACGAGGCGCGGACGGCACGGGTGCTGTCCGGCCTTGGGGCACGGGCGATTCCCGGGATTTCGCCGGAAGCCGCCGCAAACGTCGACCCGCGCGAGGGGCAGGCACGCCTCGATGCGACCGGCAGGCAAGCGGCGCTGAAGCCGCTGCTGCGGCGGCTGGAAAAAAGCCCGCAGACCCTCGATCTCGATGGGCTGGACCGCGATCTTGCGACACTGCATGCCAAAGGCACGGGCGCGCGGCTGGGCGAGACCTCGATGGTGCAGATGGAGGCGCTGGTCTCGCTGACCGACCGGCCGTCGCTGGAGGTCGGCCTGCGGACCACGCCGGACGGTCGCACCGTCCAAAGCATCGACACCTCGGCGCTGGAGCCGGGCGGTTTTGCCGACCTCATCGAGCTTGCGCGGCCGGGCCTTGAGGCCGGCCCGCTGCAGGCTGTCGGCCGGATCGACGCGGATGGCATTCACCTCGGCACCGGGTTCGTGGTGGGGCCGGACCTGGTGATGACGAACCGCCATGTGCTGGAGGAATTCGCAAGCCCCCTGCCCCGGGCCGACGCGCCGCGGCGCTGGCAGATGGTGCGGACGACGACGGTGGACTTCTCGCCCTCGGGCAACGATCCGGCGCAGAAGTTCGCGGTGCAGGCGGTGGCCTTCGCCGGGCCGCAGCAGATCTCCCGGCTGCCGATCAGCTTTGCCAAGCTCGACCTGGCGCTGCTGCGGGTCGAGGCGGTGAACGGTGCCGGGATGGCGCTGCCCGGGGCGTTCCGGCTGAACCGGGATGCGGGCTGGCGCGGTCAGGACGCCAGCCTGTTCGTGGTGGGCTATCCCGCGCCGCCGAACGCGATTCCGCGGGATGAGAGGGGGGCCTTGCGACAGGACGTGATCGAGCGGCTGCGCGAGATCTTCGGGCTGAGCTACCGGCGCAAGTATTTCAGCCCCGGGCTGGCGCGGGCGGCGGCGCAGGCCTGGGTCTTCGATCACGACGCGACGACCCTGGGCGGCAATTCCGGGTCGGTTGTGGCCGCGCTGAGCGGCGATCTGGCGGCGGTCGGCCTGCATTTCGCCGGCGACTGGCTGCGGGCGAACCATGCGCATGACCTGGCGTCGGTGCGCGCGGCAAGCCCGGGCTTCGCGGCCCTGTTCCCTTGACGGCGGCGGCCCTGACCCCTCGGCAGGCGACCAACCTGGCGCTGGGGATCAGGGCGGGGCGTCCGGCGGCGGCGGCGATCCACGATGCGATCGTGGCGCGGCTGGGCCGCGCGCTGCCGGATTTCAAGACGGTGGCGCTGGGCCTTGGTGATCCGGTCGAGGCCTTCCGGCAGGCGCTCCTGTCCGCGGCCACGGCAAAGCCGCCCTGGCACCACGTCCTGCTGGCCGAACTCGCCGCGCAGGGCCTGGTCGCCCCGGCGCAGCGGGCGGGCTGTGCCTGGATCACCGGCTGCGGCCCGATCTTGGTGACCCCGACCCGCTGCATGACCGGATTTCCCAGCTGTCGGACGGATCGGGACCGGTCATCGGCCGGGCCTCGACGCAGGCGACCTTGCGGCGGATGGCGACCGGCCAGGCGCCGCCGATCCTGGTCGTCAAGGGCGCGCCGCGAAGCGCCAAGAGCTTTACCACCGCGCTGCTGCGTGGCTCGTTTCCGTGCGAGAGGCTCAAGGTCATCGACCTGGTTGACGGCGATCTGACCGCAGCGGCGGTGGACCTGGCCCGGCTGGTCCTGGACCGGGCGGGCGTCGAGCCTCGCGAAATCGACGCGGCATGCCGCAATCTGGCGCCCCTGACGACCGGCCCGGCGACGGTGGCCGATGTCCATGCCACGATGAAGACGCTGCTCCTGTCGCGGGCGGCTGCAAGTCCGGTGCAGCCCCATACCCTGTGGCTGGTCATCTACCAGCTGGACGCGGTGCCGTTGCCGGGGATCGGCACGCGGTCGCCGCTGGACAAGATCTATAGCGATGCGTCCTTGCTGGCCGTGATGCGGGTCATCCTTGTCGGCCTGGCCGACACCCTGACCAGCGTCAATCCGAAGTCCGTCTTTACCGAAAAGCTGGATGATCCGCAGGAGCTGAAGCCCGACGAGGTCGAGGAATGCCTCTCGCGGGTGATGACTGCCGCGGGGGTGGTGCCTGCGGTGGGAGAGGCCAGGCGACACGGGGCACTCATGCTTGGCGCGACGCGGCAACTGGCTGCGCTGGGCCCGCAAGGCTCGCGGTTGCCGGACCTTGCATCAGCCCTGGCGCAACGCCGGGGTGTCGACCCGGTCTGCCTGCGTCTGGCCGCGCTGATCGAGGCGGCAGTTCGGCAGTACCGCCGCGCGTCGCGCCTGGCCGATCTCGATTCTGGGTGGTCGCGTGATTGACGCGGAAAACCGGAATCCGCTTTTCCGCATCCCGCTTTAAGGCCGCGCGATGCGCGGTAGCAGCGCGGGCTGGCCGTTCCAGATGCCGGCAAGGCTGCGGGCCTCGTCCGTGCGGCTGTGGCGATAGCGCAGCCGGCCCGTTCCGCCGCCCGAGCCGGTGAGATCGAGGGTCAGCACCTCGCCACCGTCCTCCGAGGTTGCATCGGTCCCGCTGCCGGCGACGGCAAGGTCCGGCCAGAACCGGCAGGCGGCAAAGCGGTAAAGCGTGCCGGTGTCGGTTGCCTCGGCCGACAGGGTGCCGCCCATGGGGCAGCCGAAGGTCTCAGGATGGCTTCCGTCCCACCCGGCCAGCGGGACATAGGCGGCAAGTTCGGTCTCGACGGCGCGGGCCACGGCGAAGGGGTCGGCCAGTTGGGCGGGGTCGGTCAGGGTGAGGGGCGTGTAGTCCGCCATCGGGGCCTGCTCGCAGACCTGTTCCCGCGCGGCGGGCAGCGTGCCGTCATAGAGGAGCGCCTGGACAATGGCGTCGGGACAGGCAAGGCCCCGGCCCCAGATCACATGCGGTCCCCCCCGCATGAAGACGCCATAGGCGTTCCGCGCCGTGTCGAGGACGGACCAGGCCATCGAGATCGGGGTGATCGGATCGCGGTCGCCGTTCAGCACCAGGGTCGGCCAGTCGCCGCCGGCATAGGGCGCGGGCCGCGCCTCGGGCCCCTGATACGGCCACAGCGCGCAGGCCAGCCGTTCCATGTAATAGGATCGGGCCAGGCGCGGGGCCTCGGGGGCGAAGGCGCGGGCCTCGTCCAGAATGCGTCGCGCGCGGTCGTCGGGCGAGCCTGCGCCGCTGCCGTAATCGCTGCATGTGATCGCGAAATAGGCCGCCCCGAACCAGCCGGAGTCCTCGATCCCCTGTCCGGTTTCGGGGTCGATATACATGTTCTGGTAGCCGAGTTGCAGCAACGGCACGAGGTTGCCGCGACGGGCGGCGGCAAGGGCGCGCAGGAATTCGGTCCGGCCCTCGGGGGAATAGAGGGCATAGAAGGCGTTGGCTTCCAGAAGACCGGCGGTCAGCAGACGCTCGGTCACGCTGCCATCGGCAAGCGGGTAGGCTACCGGAAGCGGTGCCAGCGCCGCGCGGCGCGCAAGGTCGTCATAGGCCGGTGCGGCGCCTTCGGGAAGATCGGCCGCACAGGCGGGCAGCCGGTCGCAGAAGGCGAAGGTTTCGGCCAGCAGCGCCTCGGCAGCCAGCGTGTAGCGGCGGTAGAAGGCCTCGGCGGAAAGGGTCAGATCGACCACGCCGTCAAGGATCACGCCTTTCACGGCCTCGGGAAACTGCGTGGCATAGGCCTGGACCAGCTGGGTTCCGTAGCTTTCCCCGTAGAGCCAGACCTTCGGCGCGCCGATCATCTGGCGAAACAGCTCGGAATCGCGGATCGCCTGGTCGGTGCTGACCAGCGGCAAAAGCGCATCGGCATCCAGCTCGGCAATGCAGTCGGCGACAAAGCGCCGGGCCGTCGCCAGCGCCGCCTCGGGGTCTTCCAGCGACACCGGGGCGGTGTCGAAGCCGGTTTGTGCCACCGGGCAGGCCAGCCCATGTCGTGGCCCGATGCCGCGCTGGTCGACGAAGACGATGTCCATCGTCTCGGCGAGGCTGGGGTCGAAGGCGGCAAGATAGCTTTCGGCCGAGGCAAGACCCGAGCCGCCCGGACCGCCCACGAAGTAGAAGAGGATACCCCGGCTTTCCTCGGTCGCGAACGACAGGGCGAAGGTGATTTCAAGCGTCTTGCCGGGGTCGTTGGCCCGGTGGTCAAGCGGCACGGTCAGCGTGGTGCAGGACAGCGTGCTGAGCGCGCAGGGAAAGAGGTCGAGGCCCGAAGCGGCATCGCGCAGCGACGTGCCGGACAGGGCGGGGCTGGCGAGAAGCCCCAATAGAAGGACGGCGTGGCGCATTTGGGTCTTTCGGTCTGCAGGACGAACCCGCAGCCTAGCGTGATGAGGAAAAGTGGACTCCGGTTTTCCGCGTCAATCAGGCGACCACCGGGAATCGAGATCAGGATGATGTTTCCATCAAGGATCCTCCGAATCTAATGCGCGGCCCGGGCTTGGCCAAGGGGTTTGCCAGGGTTGCAGCCGCTTTGCCCCGCGCTGCCGGGCCGGGCTTGGCGGGGCCGGGGCCGGGGGCGCATCAGCCTGGCGGCGGCAGGCCCGCCGCCGCCCGCAAGTCGGGCGCGCGGATGTCCAGTTCCTGCCCGGCCAGCGCGTCGGCGGCGGACGTGCAGAGCCATGCAATGGCGCGGGCGGGCTCCTCTGCCGGGGCGAGGCTGCTTCGCGGCAGTTGCGACACCGGGTTGATCCCCGAGGCGCGGATCGTGGCCTGCATGTCGGTGTCGACCACGCCGGGGGCAAGGCCGAAGATGCGGATGCCTTCCGCACGGTATTCCATGTGGACCGAGCGGGTCAGCATCGCTAGACCGGCCTTTCCGGCGCAATAGGCGGACCAGCCTTCCTGCGGGCGATGCGCCGCGCCCGAGGAGATGTTGACGATGGTCCCCCCGCCCCTTGCAACCATGTGTCCAAGCGCGAGCTGGGTGGCGTGGAACGCCGCGGTCAGATTGATGTCGATGCTGGCGGCCCAGGCTTCCGCCGAGACGTCGAGGATCCGCCCGATCGGGCCGATCACGGCGGCGTTGTTCACCAGGATGTCGAAGCCCTGCTCGATGAGGGTCGCCATCGCGATGCGGTCGGTCATGTTCGCATGATGCCCGGTGGCGGGAATATCCCCGAGGTCGCGCTGGGCGGCGGCGATGTTCGCGGCGCTTCGGGCAGTGAAATGGACCTCTGCCCCCGCCAGCGCCAGGGCGCGGACGGCTGCGAGTCCGATGCCGCGGTTGCCGCCGGTGACGAGGGCGGTCTTGCCGGTAAGGGTCATGACGGGTTCCTTTGCTGGATGGCGCAGGGTAACGGCGGCGGAGGCCCGCTGTCCACCCGGCGGCCCGGGTTGACGGGGGCCGGCAGCCGGGCTTGACTTGACGCAATCGCGGAGGACAAGCGTGCGCAAGCTGATGCTTCTGGTTCTGGTCCTCGCCGGTTGTGCGTCTCGAGGAGAGTTCACCCTGGCCCCGGCAGGGCAGGCGGTGGGGATGCCCGAGACGATCTTCGTCGGCACGACGCGGGCTGAGGGCACCGGGGGCTTCGGCTTCGGCCGGGCCGAAACACCCAGCTTTCTGCGCTATGACGTGGCGATCCCGGCAGACCGCACGCCGGGCGAGGTGAACTGGCCGCCGAAGACGCGGAAGCCGGATGGCAGCCGCGATTTCCTGACGCTGGACGAAAGGCGCTATGCCTCGGCGGCCGAGTTCCGCTCTGCGCTTGGCGCGGCGATGGCCCGGCGCGGGCAGACCGACGCGGTGGTCTATGTGCACGGCTTCAACAACACCATGGCGGAAGGCGTCTACCGGGTGGCACAGATGCATCATGACCTGGAGGTGCCGGGGATTGCCGTGCAATACGCCTGGCCCTCGCGCGGGTCGGCGCTGGGCTATGTCTATGACCGGGACTCGGCCCTGTTCGCCCGGTCTGGCCTTGTCGAGCTTCTTGCCCAGGTCGAGGCGGCGGGCGCGACCAACATCGTGATCGTCGCGCATTCGATGGGGGCCTTCCTGACGATGGAAGCCTTGCGCCAGATGGTGCTGAAAGACGGGCGTGGCGCGCTGGACCGGGTGTCGGGCGTGGTGCTGATCGCGCCGGATATCGACCTTGACGTGTTCCGCTCGCAGGCCAGGGACATCGGCCCGTTGCCGCAGCCCTTCGTGATCTTCGGCAGTTCGAGTGACCGGGTTCTGGGCCTGTCGGCGACCCTGGCCGGCAGTGGCCAGAGGCTGGGGAACATGGACGGCATTGCCGAAGTGGCGGATCTGCAGGTCACCTACCTTGACACGGCGGCCTACAACACCGGTGCGGGGCATCTCAACCTGGGCGAGAATCCGGCGCTGCTGAAGCTGTTCGGCGGGATCACCGGGATCGATCAGGCGTTCCGCGCCGATGCGCGCTCTCGGGTCGGTCTGCTGCCGGGCCTGGTGCTGACGGTGCGCCATGCGACCGAGATCGTGCTGGCCCCGGTCGGGGCCCTGGCCGAGGGGCGCCGGCAGTAGCCCCGGGCCCTGATCTGCCGGACCATGCGCCGGTGGCTTCGCCCTCCCCCGGACCCTGCGGGGCATTTCCGAAAGGATCAGGCAAAAGCGCGCCGGATTCGGTGGATCAAGATCGGGATGATCTTTGCTGGAAACATCCTCCCGATCCCGGGTCTTGGTGGTCGCGTGATTGGCGCGGAAAACCGGAGTCCGCTTTTCCTCATCACGCTAGTGACGCTTGAGATAGACGTAGTAGGCCCCGCCGCCGCCGTGTTTCAGATGGGC
This sequence comes from Rhodobacterales bacterium 32-66-9, assembly GCA_002280405.1. Classification (GTDB taxonomy): domain Bacteria; phylum Pseudomonadota; class Alphaproteobacteria; order Rhodobacterales; family Rhodobacteraceae; genus Tabrizicola. Next base: position 21,600 of record NCDY01000016.1, read on the forward strand.
CTCGCCGACATGCAGGACCGCCTGGCCAAGCGGTGGCAGGTGCAGCCAGTGCGGAACCTGGTGGCGCAGGGCACCGACACGCTGCGGGATCGGACCGGCATCCTCGCGCCGTTTGCCCTTGCCGGTGATGACAAGGACCAGGCGCAGGCCCCGAGACTGCGCGTTCAGGATGAAGCGGATCAGTTCGGGATGGGCTTCGGCCAGGGTCAGCCCGTGCAGGTCGATCCGGGCCTCGGGGCGCAGCTTGCCGCGGGACATCCTGGCATGGGTGTTCGCGTCCATGCGCAGGGGGGCCTCGTCCAGAAGCGGGGCCAGCCCGGGTGCCAGGTCGTGCCGTTCGGGTTTGCGGTGGGTCTCGCCCAGCAGGAACGGCGACAGGCGCGGCTTTGCCTGGACGAGCGGTGCGGGCTCGGGCGGCGGCGACGGCGGCTCTGGCAGGTGGAGGGGGTGGCTGTGCAGGGGCCGCGCGCTGCGGGCGACCGAGCGCCAGAGATCTGCCTCCTCGGGCGAAAGAGAGCGGCGGCGGGACATCGCGGCTATGCGTCGTCCGGCATCGCGAAGGCCCGGTCGACGGGCAGATGGACGCTCATCCGCCCGCTGTCCCTGACCGTGCCGGCGGCGTCCCCTGCGCCGGTCCCGGTGCCATAGAAGATGCCGCCGCGCTGCATGCCTCTGATCGCGCCGCCGGCGTCCCGCGCCACCATCGGGCTGCGGATCAGACAGCGACCGTTGATGGCGACGGACCGCAGCGGGGTGATCGACCGGCCCATCGCGCCGATCGGGCCGCCTTCGGGCCTCGGCGTGCCGATCTTGCGGCAGCAGACGCAGGACGGGTTGCGGTCCGGCAGATCGCGCGCGGTGCCGGGGTTGGACCGGAGATGACTCGCGATCCCGGTTGCCGAGAACTGGTCGATCCCGTGCCTGCCAGTGCGGATCACCGTCTGCCCGACCGAGCCGCAGGCATGGCCGTTCTTGCCGCCGAAGCCGACGCGCATCACCCTGCCGTCGGTCGTGCGGATGCGGTCCGGGCCCGGGACCAGATCTGGAGGATGTTTGCTGGAAACATCATTCGGATCCCCGGTCTTGGTGGTCGCGTGATTGACGCGGAAGACCGGAGTCCACTTTTCCGCATCACGCTCTGGCAGGAGGCGGACCGCCACCGGCTTGTCGTGTCCGGCCAGGTTCGGAGCCCGTCCCGCGATGGCCCCGTCCTCGACAGCGGCGCGGGTGTGGTAGTCGGCCCCGTCGATCACTTCGGCCCCGACGGACTTGCAGAACAGCTCGAAGACGCTGCGGGCGCAGGCATCGTCATCCCGGCCGTCCGGCGCGTCGACCTCCAGCACCTCGGCGCGCGGCGGTGTCGCCGACATCACCGCCGCCGAGACCGTGCATCTTGCAAGGGCCGCGCGCATGCCCCGGGCATCAGTCGCCGGTCGCGACCAGCTGCCAGTTCGGGTCGTCCGACCCCATCTGGCGGGCGAAGGTCCAGCTGTCGCGGGTCTTCTTCACCTCGCGCGGAGAGCCTTCCACGATCTCGCCGGCCTTGTTCCTGACGACGTAGGTCTGGTCGGCGACAAAGCGGACGGTGATCTCGGCAAAGCGGCTGTCGGTGTTGAAGGTCGCATCCTGCAGGACCAGTTCCTTGATGCCAAGGAAGCTGGCTTCCACCGTAAGGCCGTCCTTTTCGCGCTGGGCGATGGCTTCGGCGAAGCTGGCCTCGACATCGTCGGACAGGAACGGGCGGATGCGGTCCAGTTCGCCCTTCTCGAAAGCCGTCAGGATCATCTCGTAAGCGCCGCGCGCGCCTTGCAGGAAGGGGCCGACGGTGAACGACGGCTCGGCCTTCTTCATCTCGGCCAGGGCTTTGGCGGCATCGGAACCCTCGGTGACATGGTCGATGATGTCACGATCGGGCCCGCCCTCGATCACCTCGAAGTCGCGGCGCACGCGGGGGCGCACGTCTTCCAGCGGAATCGGCGGCTTTTCAAAACCGTCGCGGGTGCCCAGCACGGAACGCAGCTTGAGGATGAGAAAGATCGCGATCCCGGCAAGGACCAGGAGCTGGATCAAGGAGCCGTTCATTACTGACCTCTGACGTCGTTGAGTTCCGTTGGAATGGGCGCGCTTCGTTCCTATGTAGGGTGGGCACCCGCCGAAGTCTACCACAGGACGGCAGATCGGACGGGCGGAGAACGGCGATGTGGATCATCCTGGCGATTCTGGCCCTGCCGCTGGTCGAGATTGCGCTTTTCGTGACGCTCGGGGCCTGGCTGGGGCTGTGGCTGCGGGGGCTGGCGGTTTCGGGGGTGATCCGGGGACGCCGGGAGTTCGTGGAGGGGTTCCGGGGCCGGATGGCCGAGGGCCCGCTGTCGCCCATCGTGCATCAGGCCTTGACCGGAGTGGCGGCGGTGCTGCTGATCCTGCCGGGGTTCTTCACCGACGCAGTGGGGCTTTTGCTGCTGGTGCGGCCGGTGCGGGGCCTGGTGGTCCGGCTGATGGCGCGGCGGATGCGGGGGGTGATGATTGTCCGGGCTGGTCGGGGGCCGATGGAGGAGCCCTATGAGCATCGCGGCTTCGACGACCGGCTGAACTGACGGGGATCAGGCAAAGCTTCGGATCGTCGCGATGGCCCCGTCCAGCGCCGTGCCGTCCTCGTCCTGCAGCGCGGCCTCGCGCAGGCGGCGGGCCCAGTCGGCGGCGTCGTCGCGGTCACGGATCAGGGCGATGGCGGCGAGAGTCTTGTCGAACTTCGACAGGCCCCGCGCGTGGGTGTCCGCATAGCCCTTGACCAGACGGCGGCAGCGGATCACCTCGACGGCGAGGTCGTAGTTTGTCGGCAGGTGGCTGAGGGCGGCGGCGAGCCAGGTCTCCAGATGGGCGATCTCGGCGGCGTGGCGCAGCGATTTCAGGCGCCAGCCTTTGAGGCCGCCAAGGATGTGCAGCATGAGGAAGCCGCGCAAGGTATCGGTGCGCAGGCGTCGGCCCCTGTTGAACAGCCGGTCGATCAGCGCCATGCGGCGCGGGTTTGCGGCCCAGCGGGCACCGGTGCGGGCGGGGAGGAGGGAGACAAGTTCCTCGGCCCGGGGGTGGAGGAATTCGGTCAGGTGCATGACCTTGCCGTTTGCCCCCATCTCTCCGGCGATGCGGGTCATCCGGGCGGCGCGGGTCTTTTCGTCGGCGACGCGGAGGATGTCGTCATAGGCCATGGCGTTGGCGATGTGCTTGGCGGCCTCGCGCGTCAGGTCGAAGGGGGCGCGGTCTTTCGTGAGGATGCCGTCCAGCCGGTCCAAGTAGGCGCGGCCATAGGCGAGGTCATGGAAGTCGACGACCTTTCGCAGGCCGGGGCGGGCAAGGTCGGCAACCGCAGGCGGCAGGCGGTCGAGACGGGCGGTCAGGGTGGTCCATCCGGCAAGAAGGCGCGCGGGCCCCTTGGGATCTTCCCCGCGGGAAAGGTTTTCGGGCTGCGCAGTCTGTGCGGCCCCGTTCCGGGCGGCAGCAAACCCGGCCGCGAAGGCCTGCAGCGAGGGCTCGACGCCCTTGCCGCCCTTGGCGATGGCGGCCTCGAAGGCCTCGCGCGGGAAGGGGAGGACCTGGGCGGCGGCCAGGGCTCCGAACAGGCTGGCCGAGATGACGGAGCCCTGGGCCAGCGCGAGGGCGTCGAAATCGGCGGCGATCACGCGGCGGGCGGCGATGTCGGCGGCGGCAAGGACTTGGGCGGCGTTGGCGATGGCGTCGCCGGGGACGGTCTTTTCGCTGACGGCCAGCATGCGGTGGGTGGAGGCGATCAGCGTGGTGCGGTCGGGGGTGACGAAGCCGCGGATGATGGCGCGGCCGGCCTCCATCAGTTCGGCGGCGATCAGGATGTCGACGTCCCCTGCGGCGGGCATCAGCGAGAAGACGGGGATGCGGTCACCGGCGGGGGCCATCTCGACATAGTAGACGGTGGCCCCGGTGCGCTGGGCGACGCCGGCGACGCTGGTGGCTTGCGCCGCATAGCCATTGGCGCGGGCAAGGTCCTCGATCCAGCCCGTCAGGACGCCGCCGCCCTGCCCGCCGACGGCGAGAAGGGCGAGCTTGAGGATGCCCTGGGTGGCCGGGTCCACGGGGCGGGGCTCGAAGCTGGGATGAACGGTCATTCGGCGGGTCCGAAGGTCAGGCGGCGGGCGTCGCGGCGGGATTGCAGCCAGCGGATGAGGTGGGTGCGCAGGCGGGCGAGGGTGCGCTCCCACTTGGTCGGGTTGTGGACAACATCGGCGCGGTAGAACGACGGGCAGAGGATGGCGGCATCCGCCACTTCGCCGCAGTTGCCGCAGCCGACGCAGGACTGGTCGATCGACGCGACGGGGTCGTCGCGCAGGGGGTCGTCCAGCCGCTTCAGCGACAGCGAGGGGCAGCCCGACAGGCGGATGCAGGCGTGGTCGCCGGTGCAGATGGCTTCGTCGACGCCGAAGCGGGGGGCCTCGACCCGGCGGCCCTCCTTGATCGCTGCTTGGGCCAAGGGTTTCTCGCGGCGCTGCCTGTTCAGCATGCATTCCGACGAGGCGACGATGACCTTGGGGCCTTTGGCGGATGTCGTCAGCGCCTCGCGGATCGTGTCGCGCATGCGGGCCACGTCATAGGTGCGGTCGATCTGGCGGACCCAACCGATCCCGATGCCGTGCAGAGCCTTGGCGATCGGGTTCTTCGTGGCTTTGGAGGCGTTGTCGGCGCGCGAGGACATGATGTCCTGACCGCCCGTCGCGGCGGAATAGTAGTTGTCGACGATGATTGCGACACCATCGGACTTGTTGAAGGCCATGTTGGTGAAGCTGGATGACAACCCGTTGTGCCAGAACCCGCCGTCGCCGATGATCGCGATGGGGCGCTTTTCGCCGCCGCCGTCGAAGGCGCCGTTGGCGGCGGGACCAAGGCCGTATCCCATGGTCGCCCCGCCGATCTCGAACGGGGGAAGCGCGGCAAACAGATGGCAGCCGATGTCGGCGGCGATCTGGTGTTTGCCGAGTTCGCGTTCCACCAGCTTCATCGCGGCGAAGATCGGGCGTTCGGGGCAGCCGGTGCAAAAGCCGGGCGGGCGGATCGGGACGGTTTTCGTCAGGTCGGGGATCGCCGGGCGGTCCAGGTTCGGCGCGCGGACGGCGGCGGGCAGCATGTGGGGGGCGGCTTGTCTGATGAAGCCTTCGACGGCGTTCAGCATCACGGCGCCGGTGTATTCGCCCGCCATCGGGAAGAGGCCCTTGCCGTGGAGTTTGACCCGGCTTTCGGCGCGGTAGAGGAACGACCCAAGCTGGGTTTCGATGAATTCCGGCTGGCCTTCCTCGACGACGAGGACGTGGTCCTTGCCTTGGCAGAAGTCGAGGAATTCCGAGGAGATCAGCGGGTAGGTGACGTTCAGGACGGAGATCGGCACCTCGGTCGCGCCGTAGATGTCGGCAAGGCCCAGCCGTTGCAAGGCGCGGATCAGGCCGTTGTACATGCCGCCCTGCACGACGATGCCAAGGGGGGCATCGCTGGGGCCGAAGACCTCGTTCAGGCCACGGTCCCGGATGAACGCTTCGGCGGCGGGCCAGCGGTTTTTGACCTTGTCCTGTTCGTGGGCAAAGGACATCGGCGGCAGGACCACGCGGTTGAAGTCGCTGCGGGGGTTGGCCAGCGCGTCCTTCACGGTCAGTTTGGGGCGCTGGTTGTCGCGCGCGGTGAACTGGCCGGTGACATGACAGGACCGGATGCGGACCATCAGCATGACGGGGGTGTTCGACGCTTCGGACAGATCAAACCCGTCCTTCACCGCCTGCACGATGGACGGCAGGTTCGGGCGCGGGTCAAGCAGCCACATCTGCGCCTTCATCGCGAAGGGGTGGGTGCGTTCCTGCATGATCGAGGAGCCTTCGCCGTAATCCTCGCCCACGATCACCAAGGCCCCCCCGGTCACGCCGGAGGAGGAGAGGTTCGCGAGTGCGTCCGAGGCGACGTTGACACCGACCGGGCCCTTGAAGGTGACCGCCCCCCGGATCGGGTAGTGGACGGAAGCGGCCAGCATCGCGGCGGCGGCGGCCTCATTCGCGTTGGCCTCATACCGGACACCGAGGTCGGAGAGGAGATCCTCGGCATCGGCCAGCACATCCATCAGGTGGCTGATCGGCGCGCCCTGATAGCCGCCGACGTAACCCACGCCGGATTCGAGGAGCGCCTTGGTGATGGCCAGGATGCCCTCGCCGGTGAAGGTTTCCCCCGCGCCCAGCCTGAGGTCCTCGACTTGCGCCTTGAAGCTGCGTTCGGCCATGTCAGATTGCGTGCTTGCGGATGTTGACCAGCATCTTCTGCAGGGTGGTCAGGAAGGCCTGGCGTTCATCGGGGGGGATGTCGCGGAACATGCGTTCCTGGGCTTCGCGCATGTGGGGCCAAAGGGTCCGGAACAGAGCGCGACCGTGGTCGGTGATGCTGACGCGGATGGCGCGGCTGTCGGCGGCGTCGGTGTCGCGGCGGATCAGGCCCCCGCTTTGCATCTGGTCCAGGACGCGGGAGAGGGTCGATTGCTCGGTGACGGTATAGACCGCAAGCTCGCCGATAAGGGGGGAGTCGATCACGGTCAGCACGGCCAGCA